>CAYXGR010000509.1:0-2457 GCA_964464525.1 uncultured Planctomycetaceae bacterium | reverse complement strand
TTGGAAACCGGTGCCACAGGATGTTTGGAAATCGGTGCCGCTGGCGGACATGTTCAGGCCCCTTCGTGGCGATCGGGATGCCGCCCTGTGATGTCGGCCCGATCGACCCTATCCTCAATATTGTGTTGCCGATCTGATTGCAACCCGTTTTCGGGGATACCATAACATTTTGATATAAAATGTGTTACATTCGCCAATGGGCTAATCTATGTAGCCATAGGAGCGTAGGAGGTCCTTCTCCAACGCCGGCGGCATCGGCTCGTACGCATGCGGCTCCATCGAATACCCCGCCCGGCCCTGCGTGAGTGTTCGAATGTTCGTGGCGTATTGAAACATCTGCGCGAGGGGTACGTGTGCGTGGATGACACGCTGACGGCCGCGCATCTCCGTATCCTGAATGATGCCTCGACGGGCGCTCAGATCGCCGCTGATGATTCCAAAATAATCTTCCGGGGCTAGCACTTCGAGCCGCATCACGGGTTCCATCATGACCGGCTGGGCTCTTTTGACCGCCTCATCGAAAGCAAACCGGGCTGCCGTCTCGAAGGCCAGTTCGCTGCTGTCTGATTCGTGCTGCTCGCCGCCTAGCAGTGTCACCCGCGTGTGGATTAACGGATAGCCGGCGAGCGGCCCCACCTGCCCGCAATCGCGCACGCCATTCTTGACGGCCTCGATATACTCGCGTCGCAATAGTCCCACGTCGCTCGCATCCGTGAAGTCGAAGGGCTCGTGTCCTCGTTTGGGCACGAACGGCTCGATCTTGAGTCGAACGACGGCGAATTGGGACGATGAAGCCGTCTGTCGAACAAAACGACCGGTACCTTCCGCTGCCTGCGTGACCGTCTCGCGGTAGGCGACGATCGGCTGACCGACATTGACCGCCACGCCGAAATCATTCGCCAGGCGATGGGCCAGGACCTCGAGGTGCAACTCGCCCATTCCGCTGAGGAGTGTCTGGCCGGTCTCATCATTGATCGTGTGTTGAAAGGTGGGGTCCTGCCGTTCGAGCTTGCCGAGGGCATCGACCAGGGCGTCCTTGTCCTTACTGTTTCTGGGTTCGACCGAAACACTTAGAACCGGTGTCGGAAACTCGATCCGTTCGAGGATGATCGGCTGATTGGCGTCGCACAGGGTGTGACCGGTGAGGGCCGCCTTCAGGCCTACTCCCGCTACGATCTCGCCGGGACCGGCCCGATCGATCTGCTCCCGACGCTTGGCGAACATTCTGAACAGCCGGCTCAGGTTTTCCTTCTTGCCCGTGTTGATATTGAAGACGCGGGAGTTGCCCTTCAAGACTCCGCTGTAGACCCGGATGTAGTACAAGTCGAGCGGTTTTTCGGCGACGAGCTTGAAGATCAGGGCTGACAGGGGCTCCGCCGCGTCCGGTCGGCGTTCGATCTCGGTCAGATCGTCCAGTGATTGCGTTCCCGTGACCGGCGGGCGATCGAGCGGGGAGGGCAGGTAGTCCACCACGCCGTCCAGCAAGGTTTGTACCCCCACATGCTTGAGCGAGGAACCGCAGAACACGGGTTGCAGGCGGCCCGCGATCGTCTCCCGCCTCAGGACTGGGCGAATCTCGTCCGAGGTCAATGGCTGCTCCTCGAGATACTTCCCCATCAGCGCGTCGTCGTGCTCGGCGACTTTTTCCTCCATGTGATGCCGCCATTGCCGGGCCGTGTCGAGCAGGTCGGCCGGGATGTCGTCCACCTTCAACCGCGCGCCGCCCTCGCCGATGAATCGAACCGCCTTCATCTCCAGAAGGTCGATGACTCCCTCGAAACGATCCTCCGCGCCGATCGGGATCTGCACCGGTACCGGGCCGGCGTCCAGCCGCTTTTCCATCGACGTGACCGACATGAAGAAATCCGCGCCTATTTTGTCCATCTTGTTGACGAAGCAAATGCAGGGCACGCGGTACCGCCGGGCCTGCCGCCAGACCGTCTCGGATTGGGCCTCGACGCCCTCTTTGGCATCGAACACCACGACGGCCCCGTCCAGAACGCGGAGGCAGCGTTCGACCTCGGCCGTGAAATCGACGTGTCCCGGTGTGTCGATCAGATTAAGTGTGTGGTCGCGCCACGGACAGGTGACCGCGGCGCTGAAGATGGTGATTCCCCGATTCTGCTCCTGCGTGTCGAAGTCGGTCGCGGTCGTGCCGTCGTCGACATCCCCCATCCGATGGGTTCGACCTGTATAGTAGAGAATCCGCTCGGTCGTGGTGGTCTTGCCGGCGTCGATGTGTGCGGCGATACCGATATTGCGCACCTTCGCTAATCCGGATGTGTCCGCCGTGTCATCCTCATCCTCAACCGTCGCCGTTCTCGCCATGGACTACTGCTCCTGATTTTGTTGCGCAATACATTCCGCTGCTGCCCCCCCCCGGAGTTCACATTGGATACATAGGATAGCGACCTGTAGTGAAAGTTGCATCCGAATACTGGAGTGGAACCGGCAGGT
>CAYXGR010000508.1:0-2458 GCA_964464525.1 uncultured Planctomycetaceae bacterium | reverse complement strand
CCTGGTGCTGCCGCCGGCTTGATTCGCAACGGTCTTTTGGGCTGGAGCGAAAAAACGCATCTGTTCGATCCCGGCCGTAATCGTGCCGCACCCGGTTCTCTCAGACGAGGTGATTCCATGAATATGACGGAGACAAAGCAACTTCTCCGAGGAACCGTGAGCAAGTTCTCATTCGGTCTCCCTGTCCTCAAGGCCAAGCTCACCGGCAAGCCGATCCCGTTCCAGGTGCTTTTTACGCTGACCAATCGTTGCAACTTGAAATGCGACTATTGCTATGCGGACTATCCGAACCGGCCCCAGCAGAAAGACCTGACGCTGGATGAGGTGCTTAAAATCATCGACGCATTCGCCGAGGTTGGGACGCGCCGTTTCAACCTGGTCGGCGGTGAGCCGATGGTCCGAAGTGATATTCATGAAATCGTCAAGCACATCAAGGACCGAAAGCTCGAGTGTGCAATGACTACAAACGGCTACTACGTCCGGAAGAAGCTCGATGCCATCAGAATGCTCGACCTGTTATGTGTCAGCCTGGACGGCGACCGGGCGGCGCACGATGCCCTCCGTGGAGAAGGCTCTCATGCCAAGGCGATGGAGGCGATTCATCTCGCTGTCGAAAATCGGGTTCCCCTGCAAGTCGCCTGTGTTCTCACCCGGCACAACCTGAACTCGATCGGACTCCTTCTGGAGATGGGGCGAAAGATGGGGTTCGCGGTCGGATTCAGCACCTTGATCAGCGAAGCGGGGGCCACCGCCCGCAAGGATCCGCCTTATCTGCCGAGCGATGAGGAGTACAGAAGCGCCCTTCAAACGATCCTGGATTATAAAAAACGAGGCTACCCGGTTCTCTTTTCGAAGCGCTCGCTCGAATATGCCCTGCACTGGCCGCACGCGTTTTCGCAAGACAAAATCATCGGCAAAACACCGGACTTCAAATACATTCCCTGCAATGCGGGTCGATATTTCGTGATCATCGATGCCAACGGAGATGTCTATCCTTGCCCGGCGACAGTCGATGTGCTTCGGCCCCTCAACGTCTTGCGGGACGGCGTCCGCAAGGCCCTGGACAAAACGGCCGGGCACACCTGCAAAACATGCCACATCCCGTGTCTCAATGATTTTAATCTGCTGTATTCTCTGGATGCCAGCGTCATCGTGAACATCTTGAAGAGATACCAGCCGCGAAGCAACAGATGGGACTGGATCCAGAAAACAAATGAGCAGAGCACGCAGCGTCCGCACGTCGCGGTTGAGCAAGCCTGATGGGTTTAAGGGGCTTATGATCGCACCGGCACGATTGCACAGTCTCGTGGGGCATTCACACATGGGTCGAACGTTAAAAACGAGGCACTCGCATGTTGCGTGATCGAATATCGCTGGCCGCTTCGTACCTCCGAAGGTCCGCCCGTACGGACGCCTATCCCGCCGTCGTCGGCATAGAGCCGACCAACAACTGCAACCTCGATTGTGTCATGTGTCCGCGTCAGGAGATGACCCGGCAGATCGGGGATATGAACACGGAACTCTTCGAGCGGATCATCGATGATCTGAAGGGCAAAACAGAGTTCGTCTGGCTCCAGGACTACGGCGAGCCCTTCCTGGCGAGCAATATCTTTGACCTGATCCAGGCGGCCAAGGCACGGGGGTTGCGGACCGGCATCTCCTCCAATGGCACCGTGATGACCGACAAGATCATCCGAAACACCCTCGATTCCGGTCTGGACTATCTCATCTTCGCCTTCGACGGCGCAACCAAGCACACCTACGAGAAGATCCGGGTCGGCGCCGATTTCGACCGTGTCACGCAGAACATCCATCGTTTTCTCGACTTCAAAAAGCGCACGCGATCCAAAATCTACATTGTCATCCAGTGTATCTGCATGGAGCAGACCCGCGACGAGATCCATCAGTTTATCAAGACCTGGAGAATTGAGGGCGTAGACGGAATCAGGATTCGACAACTGACCTACAGCGGTCGGGAGGGGCAGTTCCGAAATGATCCCGGACGACGACCGTGCTACTGGCTGTGGTCCAACCCACACATCAAGCAGGATGGTACGGTCGTGCCGTGCTGCCAGGACGTGAACGGAAAGCTGGCGCTGGGCAACATCAAGAACGCTTCACTGGGAGAACTGTGGAACGGCAAGAAGATGCAACAACTGCGCCAGATGCACATCGAGGGGCAGCAGGGCGAAATCCCCCTGTGCAAGGAGTGCAACATGTATCAACCCAAGGCCGCGCTCGTCTTCGGGAGCGCCTTTCTTCCCTACTTCACCGTGAACAAATGGGTGCCGAAGGTGGAAACCTTGCTATCTCTACGGCGGTATTCTCCACCCCGCGCACAGCCCGACAGGGTTCCTCAAGTCACATAGATCGCATCATCCGGGTGCCCCATCCTTTCTCAAAAGAAAGAGTGGGGAATAACCTGCTTTGCTCACGAGATAGTTGATGAAGGGCCGCT
>CAYXGR010000507.1:0-2464 GCA_964464525.1 uncultured Planctomycetaceae bacterium | reverse complement strand
ACCGGTTTCCAACCGGTGCGAATCAACCAGAAGAGCCACGGACTTTCAGTCCGTGTGGCGGTGCACCCATGCCGAGTGCATCCCCAATTCGCGAAGCCATTCCCACTGTGTGCCACTGCTTCAAGCGGTGTGGCGAAAAGGAGTGGCATTCATTGAAAGTAAGGGTGTGGGAAGCACAAAAACGCCCGGGAGTATTGGGATTTTTCGATGTTCCGGCGTTCCCGACTCGATTCATATCCCAGATCCCTATATCATCACAGTTCATCAATTAACCCTACGAGTATCGCCATGCATATGAACGACTCAGACATTCCCAAACCGCCACCGCCAATCGAGGTGATCCACGCAGATAGCGATCTCTTGGTTCTCAACAAGCCGTCGGGCACGTGGATGCACGGCGGCCCGGGCGACCAACCGAGCGCACTCGATCAACTCCGGCAGATCGAATCCGCCGACAAAGACGCCATCACGTTTATTCATCCATTAGAAACCGACATCAGCGGCCTCATCCTCGCCGCCCGCAACACGACTATCTACGATCACCTACAATCCCAATTCACCGAGAAACGACTCACATTCACCTATCTCGCCATCGTCCGCGGCACACTCCTTGCCGAATCGGGCATCATGGACCGCCCCATTTCAACTTCCGGCAAACGCGGCGACCGGTATCACGTGGATGATGAAAACGGGAAACCCGCTCGTACCGAGTGGCGGTTGCGAGACAGCTTCGTCGGCTTCGCCCTCCTGGAGTGTACCCCGTCCACCGAGATCCCCGGTCAAATCCGGATCCATCTCGAAGATGCCGGTCTCCCCCTGGCCGTGGACAATCAACACGGCGGAGCCGATCATCTCATGCTCTCCTCTTTCAAGGCGGGCTATCGCCGGAGCCGCCGCCGTCCCGAACGCCCGCTCATCCGAAGGCCCACCCTCCACGCCTGGCGCATCGCATTCGAGCACCCGACGCGGAACGAACCGCTCCAATTCGAGGCCCCCCTGCCGAAAGACCTCCGCGCCACCCTCCACCAACTCGATCGATTCGCCCGAATACCCAAGTAACCCTGTCCCGGCGCGCCGAATACGTTTTGACCTATCGACGCATCGACGTTTTGATTCCCGCATGTCGATCCTTTCGACCACGCTCTGCTTCCCACATTCCGCCGCACCCACCCAAGGCGTCTTCATCGAGCGACGACTCCGGGCAATTCACGAACGCTTTCCCCTGCGCATCATTGCCCCGATATCATGGTTTCCGCTTTTCAAACCTTCTCACGAACCGTCAACCCGTCCGCCCGATGCCCCGCATGGGCCGATTGTTTACCATCCTCGAATGTTCTACCTGCCCGGCGCCATGAAACAGTGGGATGCCCGGTTCTATGCATCCACCCTGAGCCATGCCCTCTCGGCTCTGCACGATGAAACGCCCATCCGCCTGATCGACGCACACTTCGTCTGGCCAGACGGTGTCGGCGCGTGGCACGCCGCAACGGAACGCCGCCTCCCGTTTGTCTGCACGATTCGCGGCAAGCTCGTCAGCCAGATCGCGAGCCGGTCGAAGCGTCGGCAGATCGCGGAGATGCTCCGCGGCGCGGACGCCCTGATCGCCGTCTCCCAGTCACTCGCCAATCTGGCAAACGAAGTCGCCGACCGCGATCTCCACGTCCACGTCATTCCCAACGGTGTGGATCCGACCGTGTTCCATCGGCTGGATCAAAAAGAGAAAGATGAGCAGTTGAACGCTTCCACCCTGCCGGAGGGGATAACGCTTTCCGGTCATTCGGACAAATCCCGCACCGTGATCTCCGTCGGACACCTTCAGGCCCTGAAAGGGTTCCACCACTTGATCGATATCTGGCCCGAGGTTCGCCGCCGATCCGGCGACGTGCGACTGCACCTCGTCGGCGGCGAGGCCGCCGAACCCGCCTACGCGCGTGAACTGCGTGCCCAAGCCGACGCCGTGAACAGTAACACGCAAGGATCGGCCCCCGTCGTCTCACTCCTCGGCCGTCAACCGCCGGACGTCGTCGCACGGCTGCTCAACGACGCCGACTTGTTCGTTCTCGCGAGCCGTTCGGAAGGCTGGTGCAACGCGATCGCCGAGTCTCTGGCCTGCGGCTGCCCCGTCGTCGCCACGGACGTAGGCGGCAATCGCGAGCAAATCCACGATTCCCGCCTCGGTCGATTGGTTCCGTTGAACGATCGGTCGGCCCTGATCGCGACTCTGTGCGACACCCTCAGCAGTGATTGGGACCGATCGTATATCGCGACCGTCGGCGGCCGCCGCGATTGGCAACAGGTCGCCGCCAAATGCGTCGATGTATTCAGAACCATGCTTTCATGATTAACCGAACATCAGCACTTGTGCGCCAATGCTTCAGGCAGTGCGAACTGTGGCACCCATTTTCAAGCGGTTCCGGGTGCCATGCTTACACGCCCCGGGCCTTTTCGGGGCGGGTAAGCATGC
>CAYXGR010000506.1:0-2468 GCA_964464525.1 uncultured Planctomycetaceae bacterium | reverse complement strand
CGAATCCGAGCCCCGAGCGCAAGCGAGCGGGTCCGATGGTCAACGGCTACCCCAGCAAGAACCTCACATTGACGCGCCGGAGCTCTGAAAATAACCCGTGTAGAGTGTCATGGACCCCGAATCGCTGGATCAAATGTGCCTACCCATGCCCCGAAGGGGCGCAACATGTCAGCCCAGGGCAGAGCGTAGCGGCTTACAGCCGCGTAGCGACGCCCCGGGTTGGCCTCCCCCCATACTCAGACCTGAAAGGGCGGTACAACCCGCCTGTCTCGCACGGTCGGAGCAGGGTATTTCCGCCCTGTAATCCTCATCCGCAGACCTGAAAAACCAATGATCCCAAACCGAATATCCCCGAAATACTGGTTCCCTGATGTTTTCGATGAGCGCTATGCGTGAGATGCATCGACTTTTTTTCAACAGACCTGTCCAATCCCACCACCCGGGAGCGGATGGATAGTGCTTCTGTTCTTTCGCCCAGTGCCTCGCTCGTGTCGCGGGAGTCGCGAGCGGGGCATTTTTTTCCCCACTGATTGACCAGGATATTCGGACCATGGATGGGTTCCGCTCGATTCCGCTCAGGGCTCGGATCAGGGATTAATATCGGATGAACTTTATCTTCAATATGGGGTGTTTTCCCTAATAGACAACGTTTGGAGATGGTGGTAAAGGGTGTCTAATTAGAGCCTGTTCGGGGGGGGACCGTGGGATTGTTCTATCCGCTTTCTCCCCTCCGCCTCGTCGCTAACGGGTCGGCCGACGCGCCATGCCCCCTCCGGTGCTAGGTCGATCTCTGCACGAGGTGGAGGACTTTTTTACCATTGGGGTCGGGTAAGCACATCATTGGGGGTGTTTTATCATTTCCGCATCGAATGCTGCGTCGGCGCCAATGCAGGGGAGATCGGGCGGATTCGCCGGGGGGTATTTCATCGCCGAGGCGGTATTGAAGAGGACGACGCGCTCGTCCGATCGGATGGCCCCATCGGCCGCCATGCGACGCGCCGCCTCGATACAGGCCGCCGTTTCGGGACAGAAGGCGATTCCCTCCAACGAACTTGCCTCTCGTTGTGCGCACGCGATCCGTTGTTCGGGGACCGCGACGGCAATGCCGCCCGATTCACGGACGGCGTCGAGAATCATGAAATCACCGATTGCGGCGGGGACGCGGATGCCCCAGGCAGAAGTGCGAGGCGAATCCCACGGCTCGGCGAACCGTTTACCCGCATCGAACGCCCGAACGATCGGGGCGCAGCCATCGCTCTGAACGGCGATCATCCGGGGCATCGTTTCGTCGCGCAGCCAGCCAAGTTTGCGCAATTCGCCGAAGGCCTTCCACATACCAATGAGACCGGTCCCACCGCCAGTGGGGTAGAGGATGACGTCGGGCAGGCGCCATTCGAGTTGTTCGGCCAGTTCGAGCCCCATCGTTTTCTTACCCTCGATTCGGTAGGGCTCCTTGAGGGTGGCAACGTCGAACCAGCCCATGGATTCCCGACCATCACGGACGAAGCGGGCACAGTCGGAGATGAGACCCTCGACGAGAACGACGTTCGCCCCGGCAAGGGAACACTCCCATTGGATGGCGGCCGGAGTGTCGGCTGGCATGAAGATGAATGTCTCCATTCCGGCACGGGCGCCGTAGGCGGCGAGGGCGGCGCCGGCATTTCCGGCGGTGGGGGTCGCGAGGCGTGTGATCCCGAACTGTCGGGCCATGCTGACGGCCAGGGCCATACCGCGGCTCTTGAAGGAGGCGGTCGGGAGTCGGGATTCGTCCTTGATCCAGAGGTTGGAGAGGCCGAGCGATTGGCCCAGCTTGTTTGCGGAGAGCAAGGGTGTCATGCCCTCGCCCAGTGACACGATGGCGTCGTTGTCACGGATCGGCAACAGTTCGCGGTAACGCCAGAGCGTGTACGGCCGGGCGGCGATGGCATCGGGCGTGACTGCATCGCGTATTGCGGGTAGATCGTAGCGCACCCAGAGGGGCCGATCTTTGTGGAGTGTCTGGGCGCAATCGGCGGGGAGGTGGGTTTCATCGATCGCGGATTCGAGGTGGGTGACGAAGGTTTTCATGATTCGGGGGATTGTAGAGGGAAACGTCGAATCGTCGAATCGTCCTCGTGTTTCCGGTTTCCAACCGGTGCACCCGTGTGCCACTGCTTCAAGCAGTGCGATACGGGCGCCGGGTACATGCTTACACGACCCGGCCGGGTGGTATGCCCAAGCGAAGCGCGGGCATGGCGCAACGCGTAAGCATGCTGACCACTTGGTTGCGGCCATCGGCCGCGCTGTGCTTCCAGATAATCACACACCAACAAGGCAGGATCACACGCCTCTTTTTGCCCAGAAGTGCCACACACCTCTTTTTTTTGCCCCGAAGAAGTGCCACACGTCTTTTTTTGGCCCCGAAGGGGCGCAACAAGTCAGCCCAGGGCAAAGCGAAGCGGCGAAAGCCACGCAGCGCCGCCCTGGGT
>CAYXGR010000505.1:0-2475 GCA_964464525.1 uncultured Planctomycetaceae bacterium | reverse complement strand
CCATCTCTCGTTGACAGTGCACTTCGACCCGGTTAGCCTGACTTCGCATGTTGTGTGCCGACACTGGGTTATCGCAGGAACAGTCACCCCGCATACAACAGGCGAAACGAGGCGAGGTAGCCATGGTGAAGCGACAATTCGCTTGGACGTGTTCGTTACTATGCACTGCATGGATCTGTGGCTGTGGCGAGAAAACGACCGAACCCACCATCCTCGACGCCCGATCTCAACCGTATGTCTCCGATATCCCCTTGCCCGATGGTTTCGATCGGGATCGGCGAAGATCGGCCTATCATGTGGGCCAGGGGCCGCGTGTGGTCCGTGATATCTATCTTGGAAGCTCCAAGCCCATCCTCGTCAACAATTTTTATCGCCAGCGCATGCTGGAATACCAATGGGAAGAAGGCGATCAACAACTGAAGAACGGTGTTTACTTTTTGAATTATCACAAGGGGGAGGAAGCCTGCGAAATCAGAATCGAGCGAACCCCGGGCGGCTGGTTCGGTTCGAAGACGCAGGTCAGCGTGGACATTCAGTCGGAACAATGATTTTAAGGAGATGCCGATCGAGGGATCGGCTCGACATTCATGAAGACAGCCAGGCGACAAGAACTTCGTACCAACGAACTGTCACAGCAGATCGATCGGCTTACCGATACCCTCAAGCAGCATGGTGTTTTAATCGTGGCATCCGTCCTCGCCGCGATTTTCATCGTGTTCGGGGGCTATTGGTATCTCAATCACCAGGCCGTCATCGAGGATGAAGGCTGGTCCCAACTGATCCCGACCGCGGCGGATGAGGACATCGAGACCGTGATCGAACGATTTCGAACGGTCGCCGAGGGAGATATTAATCCCGCGTTGTCGCGAGCGGCCTGGCTGAGTATCGGCGATCGGGTGCTGTTGGAACTGTACGGTCCCACGCCCTCCAACACCGTCGAGAAGGTGGAGCCGGATCGTGAGAAACTGTTGCAGACGGGGCAGATGGCCTTCACGAAGGTGATCGATGAGGAATCGAGCGACATCACCGCACGCGGTCGCGCCATGATCGGGCTCGGTGTGCTGGTCGAGAACCAGGGGGAGATCGAAAAGGCGCGCACCTGGTATCAAAATGTGATCAAAGACTCGCGTTTTGACGATTCTCCGTTTGAGATCGAGGCGACCTATCGGCTCGCCGGGCTGGACACCTGGTCGAAGCCGATCGAATTCCCTCCGCCGCCGCCTATCGAGCTGGTCTCCACGGAGCCGAGCAATCTCAATGTCAACCCAGTGGGCACTCCCTCGGTGGCGACCAAGCCGCAACCGACTCTCGCGATCCGTCCGCCCTCCACGACACCGGTTGCGACCACTCAACCCGCCGATGATGGAGCAGCCGAATCGGTCGCCGCACCCGGCACGGAAGGGGGAGTATCTCCTGTAGTGGGAGTCGAGCCTATGCCGGGTTCCGTGCCGAATACGAAGCCGGACACATCGGGCACCGAAGGGACTAACCCCAAGTAGCAAGGAGGTTGGGACTCCCATCAGCCTGTGAATGTCAAATCTATGTGGCACCGGTTTCCAATCGGTGCGTCATCGATCGGATGCTTGGTCCGCGGCAATGATAAGCAGCCTATGCCCCTCCCCTGAATCGGGCAGGAATCAGGAACCCCCTATGCTCCCTCAATCGGTGAAGACACGCGGCATCCATGCGGCGGTTCGGTTTGCGCCAGCGGCGACGCTGAACAAGGAGCACAAGCAGAAGTTTCAGATCAAGTCCAACGAGGGGTTCGACTGGCAACGGCAGGAATACGCCGACAACGTCTGGCGGCTGACGACGCCACAGACCGACGGCGATCGTCGCAGCCAGTTGAAGCTCACACTCCAGCCCGATTCCTTTACCTTTGAAGATTCCTTCCCGACCGGCCCGCTGGATTTGTTCTCCGACAATCTTAAGCTCGTCATGGACTGCGTGGCATCGGTCTTCAGCCCGCAGTTCGTGCTGGCAATCGGAGCGGTCGTTCGTCTGACGGCCCAATCCGATCCGGAGGACGCGCGGGTCTTTCTGGGAAATCGGTGCCTGATGCTGGACGATCGTCTGAAGCCGTTGGGCCGACCGGTCCACGGCGTCGGCCTGAAGATGTTGCTGCCACCGGTGGCCGCCGAGGGAGGCCCCAACTGGCAGGCCACGATCAAGGTTGAGACGCTGATCGAAGACGTGCGGCAGCTATTTATCGAGGTCGATGCACGATGGGGACAGCCGACTCAGTGGAATTCGCAGGCGATTGTCGATCGAGTCAACACGGCGCATCAATTCGCAACGACGGAGGTGGTCGACTTTCTACACAAGCTCGGCCGGGAACGGTAATTGGGAACACCACGTTGGACTGAGAATTCGCCCATGTGGAGCCTGAGCATTCCGCTCCGAAGGAGCGTAGGCACCTGGCCCGCATTTCTCACCCATTGATCAGAGCCATTGATCAGAGCCGCGACCGTAAGG
>CAYXGR010000504.1:0-2486 GCA_964464525.1 uncultured Planctomycetaceae bacterium | reverse complement strand
GGCTCTGAATCAATTATCTTGTGAGAAAAGGGGGCTACAACCGGTACCGGATAAGATGGACAATCCCCGCCCGGTTACCCTGACCGGTCCCGTTTCAATCGCATCACGTCCCCCACGCCGATCCACCCACCCCTGAGTATGCGACCATGGACTCCCCCGCGAGAGTCGGGCGTGAGCGCGGCCCTCAGTCCCGGTTGGAGTCGTTCCATCAATCCGCACGGTCGCGTGGTGTCCTGGATGGCCACTTCCACCTCACCCAACATCACCGTCTTTCCGACCAGATCTCCCAATCCCCCCGACTCGATCAGAATGTTGGCACGTCTGGTGTGCCACGGCAATTCCACCTCCAGTTCGCCCGTGACCTCCGACCATTGACGCGCGGATAGGAATGTAATCCCTCGATCGGGCTCACAGGTCAAATCGCCGACTAATCCGTCATTGGCGACCGCCTCGACAGTCTCGACCTCCCGCATCGGCCCGTTTTCCTCCGAGCGCAGGGCAATCGCCAATACTCGACCGATTTCGTTTTCGTTCATGGAATACCTTTCGTGCGATTTTCTCACAAGATATCTGATTCAGAGCCGCGTCTATCAGAGCCGCCTTTATCAGAGCCGCTTCAATCAGAGCCGCGACCGTAAGGGAGCGGTGGGTATGGACTCACAGCGATCGTCCAGTCGTCATTCCAATGGTAGTGTGTCATGGTTCTAGTGTTCTGAAATCGTTTTGGAAGGTGGGCGGTGACCGACTCCCTTACGGTCGCGGCTCTGATGGTCGCGGCTCTGATTAATCTGTGAGAATTGTGCGATGGTTCTCACACTCACACAGAGTCCATCTCAACAAAATCTGTGACACCGGTTTCAATCGGTGCGTGAATTTTCTTGCTTTAGATGAACCCCGAAACACGCGGCCTATTGTGCAACATTTGGCGTGCATCCACAATGCAGCCGGATGGCATACCGCTGCACGATGAAGGAAGGCTCGACGCATTGAACACGCCGGAACTTGAAAGCTATCAACGCACTCTGCTCGGCCGGTTCGATGCGCGCGTTTTGAATACGCGACCGGCCCGAGTCATTCTGGGTGTTCTTCTCGCGGCGGCGCTTGTTGCGCCCGCCGTTCAGTCCGTTTTGATGATCCGGGAGATCAAGGAGACCCCCTGGCGCGCGGGCGGCGAACGGCATCGCACCGCCCTGGGCCGATGGATTCCCACGGCCGAACTCGTGATCGACGCGAGCGCCAAAGGCCATCCCTACGGCTTCGGCCACTGGTTCCCCACGCCGCCGATGGTGCTGATCGCGCTGGTGCCGCTATCGAAGCTGGGTTACGTCGGCGCGGGCATCGTATGGGCTGCTCTGAAGATTGTCGGCTTCGTTATTGCTATGGGATTGCTCGTCAGGGGCCTTGGCCGGGAGTCGTTCGCGGTGCCGCTCGGCGTCCTGCTCGCCACGGCGGTCTTCTCGTTTCGACCGATCCTGTCGGATCTGCAGCATGGAAATCTAAATATCTTCATGATGATCTGGCTGGCCCTGGCCTGGGCACTCTATGTGCGTGGGAAGGATTTTTCCGCGGGCCTCCTCGTGGCGCTGGCGATTGTGACGAAGCTGACGCCCGCATTGGTCCTTGTCTATTTCGTCTACAAGCGGTCATGGCGGGTGTGTCTCGGAGCGAGCGTCGGGATTGTCTGCCTGTTTGTAATTGTCCCCGGCTTGGTCCTCGGATTCGAGCGAAACTTCGAATACCTGCACACCTGGTTCGAGATGCTCGTGGCCCCCTATGCGATTCACGGCTATGCCACGAAGTCGATCACCAATCAGTCGCTGATCGGCGTCGCCATGCGGTTGCTCTCCAACGCCGGCGTCCTGTCCATCGAGCACATGCCCGATGCCATGGTCGAGCGCACCGGCATGGACTGGATGGTCCGGCCCGCGACATGGCTCGGCCATCTGCTGAAGCCCGCGATCACGCTGTCCGTCGTCGGCGCACTGGCATGGCTTTGCCGAGCGAAAATTGCCGCTCGGCGTGATCCCCGGCGTCTGCTGGAGTTCGGTCTCATTCTGCTGGCCATGCTGCTGCTCAGCGAGCGGACCTGGAAACATCACGCCACCACGTTGCCGATCGTCTATCTCGGCGTGTGGTATGCGCTGACATGCGTCGAATTTTCCGATCGCTTCCGCGCATGGTTTGTCGCGGGGCTGGGCGTCCAGTTTGCGCTACTCGTGGGCAGCACGCAGGGGCTGGTGGGAGATCGACTGGCGAATCTGATGCTCGATGGGGGGGTATTCTGCTGGGGACTGCTCCTGTGCTTCGTGCAGACGGGCATCCTGCTCACGGCGTTGAACCGGCGAGCCGATTCCATGACATCGTGAGAATAAAAAACGACCGGGCCTCCCCCCCCTTTTCTCACAAGATAATTGATTCAGTGCCACGTTTATCAGAGCCGCGACCGTAAGGGAGTCGGTCACCGCCCACCCTCTAAAACGATTCCA
>CAYXGR010000503.1:0-2491 GCA_964464525.1 uncultured Planctomycetaceae bacterium | reverse complement strand
GCGGATCGGGGGATTCAATCGGGCGATCGGCAGGCCAAGATCTTCGCCAAGGCGCTTCAGTTCGTACTCGACCGAACCGTTTTGGTTCAATTTCTGGAATTGCCGGAAAACGCAGATCACGCCTCGCCCTATGTCTATCGCGTGATTCAGGATCGCTGGAACATCGAGATCGAGCGTGTGGAAGACGGACGCTGGCTCTTCTCGACGGCGACGCTTGGCGATTTACAGCCGATGCTGCGGGCGGTGGTCGATGTACCTCCGAAGATCGCCCATGCCCCGGAACTGTCGTTTCGCGGGAATCCGGAGTTGTGGCTGTTCCTGAAGCTGCCGCCCTGGGCGCTGGCTTCGGCGGGTGGGCTGGAGATCTGGCAATGGCTTGGGCTACTCATGGTGGTCCTCGCGGGCGTGCTCTGCGATCGCATTGCCCGGATGGTTTTGCGCCGCGTCTCGCAGTGGATCATCCGGCGGCTGAGGGGTCGGACCGACACGAAGCTCGAGGCCGGGGCGCTGCGTCCGATCGGTTTTGTCATTCTCGGCTATGTCTGGATGGAGTTTTTTCAGTGGCTCTGGCTTCCGAAGACGCTGGGGAACATTCTGACGAATGCGGCGATCTTCATCGTCGTCGTCGCCGGGGTCTGGGCCACCTATCGCGTGATCGACCTGATCTTCGGCTACCTGTCGATCCTGGCGAACCGCAGCGCATCGCGGTTCGACGTGCTGCTTGTGCCTTTTGGCCGCAAGTTTCTGAAGGTTCTGGTAACGGTGGGCGGGCTGGTCTATTTCGCCAGTCGGATTTATCCGGATCGGCTGACCGCGCTGCTCGGCGGGCTGGGGCTGGGTGGACTGGCCTTCGCACTGGCTGCTCAGGATACGATCAAGAACATCTTCGGCTCCATCACCGTGATGCTCGATCGTCCGTTCGAGATCGGCGACTGGGTGAAGATCGGCGAGGTCGAGGGGACCGTCGAATCGGTGGGCTTCCGAAGCACGCGCATTCGAACGTTTTACAACTCGCAGGTCAATGTGCCGAACGGAAAACTGATCGACGCCATTGTGGACAATCTCGGGCGCCGGCGTTTTCGGCGGATCAGTTGCATGCTCGGTCTGACCTACGACACGCCGCCGGAGAAGATCGACGCGTTTTGCGAGGGTGTCCGCGAGTTGATCCGCCGCCATCCGTATACGCGGAAGGATTATTACCACGTCTATCTCAACGCATTCGGCCCCCACTCGCTGGACGTGTTGCTTTATTGCTTCCACGAGGCGCCGGACTGGAGCACGGAACTTCGGGAGAAGCATCGGCTGTTTGCCGACATTCTGCGACTGGCCGAACGGCTTGGCGTCGAGTTCGCCTTTCCGACGCAGACGCTGCATGTTCAGAAGAGCGACGCGCCAACGTCGTCGAAGCCGCCGATCCCCGAGAAGGCCCGTACGTTGTCGCCGCACATGGTCGGCCGGTCGGAGGCAGCGGCCATCGCGAAAACCTCTGTCCCGCCGGCCGAGACGCTGGGGCCAGTGCGCATCGATCCGAAACCGCAACCGGTGGATGAGGCGTTTGTCAGCGAACGTCTTAATCCGAACCCATCAGAGCCGCGCTGATCAGAGCCGCGACCGTAAGGATGCGGTCAGCGTTCTGGACCGAGAATCCTTTCTCTGCCCCACCTTCGAATCGAGAACCGAGAAGGAGTTCTCGGCACAGCACTCTATGATTGCATGACTGTCGCCAGCGTTTCGTCGGTCAGTTCGAGGAAGCTGTCGATCCACCGATCCGCGGGGGCCGAATCCGCGTCTCCGTAGTCTTTGCGAATCCCGACCACGCGCATTCCGGCCGCCTTCGCCGCGAGGATGCCGGCGCGGCTGTCTTCGAGCACCAGACAATCCGTTTCCATCAGATCGGGCGTGGTGTTTTTCAGGTTTGCACATGCGAGTTGATAACCGGCGGGATCGGGCTTTGAGACCGAGACGTCTTCGGCGGCCACGATCGTCTTGAAGCATTCACGCAGATCGGCACACGTCAGAATCGTCTCGATTTCGGAACGAGCCGACCCGCTGCAAATCGCCAGCGGCCATCGGCGCGACGCGCGTCTGATGAGATCCCCAACGCCGGGTATCAGGTCGATGCCGCCATCGATCGTCTCGCGATAATGCGTCCTCTTCCGGTCGAGGACTTCCCGGTGGGTCCGCGGAGTTAAGTCCCGGTTCAGATCGATCGACAGGCGTTTCACAATTTCGTAATCACTCAGTCCCACGTATCGGGCGAAGTAGTTTTCGCGCGAAAGGGGCAGGTCGAACGCGGGCAGGGTGTGGGTAAAGGCCTCAAAATGAAGCGGTTCGGTTTCCGCGATGACGCCGTCGAAATCGAACAGGATTGCTCGGAGCATTGTGACATGCTACATCGATCGAGCCCGACGTCCAATTCGACGGATTCTTGGCCCAGCAGGGCCCATGACAGAATCGGCGTGTGTAATTCGGAGCTATTCCAGTCACCAGT
>CAYXGR010000502.1:0-2493 GCA_964464525.1 uncultured Planctomycetaceae bacterium | reverse complement strand
CTCCAACGCCATTCGGGGCTTGACTCTGGGTTTGTCCAATCACGCGCCTAAGATACTAGCCGCTTCGGAGAGCGAAGCCAACATAATCAGCAAGTTCGGTGGATGGGTTGGGAGAGAGATCACTGCTGGCAGCTGAATCACACTCATTTTCGCCTAGTGCGTGGATTGGACCCGACGAGGCCAATTTGACGCAATCCTTTGCGGTCGCTTAGGGTAACACCCTGCGAGCCCGGTTCGAACGATCCATTCATACACCCAAGACCCGACAGGAGGGCGAAATTGTCCAGGACAAGACGAGCATTCCCTACCCAATATCCCGTGGCGGGACGGACGACAGTCTCAACCCGACTGATTCTGCTGACCCTGGCCCTGTTCGGATTCAATTCGAACGCACGCGCGGGCGATGAGGTCTTCACCTCCAGGCACCTGCTGCGAATTCACTCGGTCGGCAGCGCCCTGATCTCCCCGGACGGATCGCACATCGCCTACACGCGTTTCATCCCCCGTGATCCCTACCGAACGCGCGGGAAGCACGAACCCGAATTTGAAGACGGTGGATCGCGGACCGAATTGCACGTGATGCACCTCGCGGACGATGTCTCCATTCCCTTCATTGGCCGATACGCGCCCTTCAGTGGTGTCGCGTGGACGCCCGATGGCGAGGGCCTTTCTTTCCTTGCAAAACGGGGCAAGGACAAACACAGATCGCTCTACGTCATTTCGCTGCATGGCGGCGAGGCCCGGCGCATCCTCGCGCACGAAACGGACATCGCGGGCTACGATTGGAGCCCGGACGGCCGGCACGTCGCCTTTCTCAGCCGGGAGAAGGCGCCGAAAAAACTCGACAAGATGAAAAAGAAGGGATTCGCCGCCGAGATATTCGAGGAGCAACTTCTCTTTACGCGTCTATGGATTGCGGATCTCGAGAACGGCGACACCGAACCCCGGATGCTGAAGCTGGAGGGCGACGTCTCGGAGCTGCACTGGAGCCCGGCGGGAGACCGGATCGTGATCGCCCTGGCGCCGACGCCGCTCATTGACGACCACTACATGAAACGGAAGGTCCATGTCGTCGACGCCGAATCGGGCCGGGTGATCGTGAAAATAGACAACCCCGGCAAACTCGGCCCCGTCGCATGGAGCCCGGACGGAAAGAACCTGGCGATGATCTCGGCGGACGACCTCAACGACCCGTCTCCCGGCCGCCTCGCGGTCTGTCCGGCCGCCGGTGGTTCTCCGCGCGATTTGATCCCCGACTACGAAGGCCACGTCCGCACAATAGCCTGGCAGGATGCCGACACGATCCTCTACGTCGCCGACGAGGGCTGCGACACTGTCTTCGGCAAGGTGAACATCGACGGATCCGGCCGGAAGACGATTGTGCCGGCGGGTGGGCCGATCCTGACGGGCCTGAGCGTCTCGAAGGATGGCCTCCACAGCGCCTTCGTGGGCAACACCCCGACGCATTCGCGCGAAGTCTATTTCATGAAACACGGAGATGCCGCCCCACAGCGTGTGACCGACTCGAACCCCTGGTTTGCGGACATGCGCTTCGCGAAGCAGGAGATCGTCAACTACAAGGCCCGCGATGGGCTGGATTTGCAGGGTATTCTGATCCACCCGCTCGACGAGGAACCGGGTACGCGCTACCCGCTGATCGTGACCGTCCACGGCGGGCCGGAGGCGAATGAGCACAATGGCTGGCAGACGCGCTATTCCAAGGGCGGCCAGATCGCGGCCGCCAAGGGGTTCGCGGTCTTCTACCCAAACTATCGCGGCAGCACCGGTCGCGGCGTCGCCTTCTCCAAGCTGGATCAGGCCGACTATGCCGCCGGCGAATTCAACGACATCGTCGATGGCGTCAACCATCTGGTAGAGTTGGGACTGGTAGACAAGGATCACGTCGGCGTGACGGGCGGTTCATACGGCGGCTTCGCCTCGGCCTGGTGCGCGACGGCCCTGACGGAGCACTTCGCGGCGAGTGTCATGTTCGTCGGCATCAGCGACCACGTCTCCAAGTTCGGCACGACGGACATCCCCAACGAAATGTTCCTGGTCCATGCCCGGCGCTGGCCGTGGGATCATTGGGACTGGTATCGCGAGCGAAGCCCGCTCTATTACGTAAAGCAGGCACGAACGCCGATCCTCATCCTCGGCGGCAAGGACGACACCCGGGTCCACCCCGGTCAGTCGATGCAGCTCTACCGCTATCTAAAAACACTCGGCGAAGTGCCGGTCCGCCTGGTCCGCTATCCCGGTGAAGGCCACGGCAACCGGAAGGCCGCCGCCCGGCTCGACTACAACCTCCGCATGCTCCGCTGGATGGAGCACTACCTCAAAGGCCCCGGCGGCGATCCGCCGCCGCATAAGTTGGACTACGACCTGCCGAAAAAGGAGAAGAAGGGTGAGAACGGGAATGGGGACGCGGATAAAGACAACGGGAAGAATTAGAGGATGGATCATCCTGCTTCTGCGTGGGCAAAGACGGCCCCT
>CAYXGR010000501.1:1422-2499 GCA_964464525.1 uncultured Planctomycetaceae bacterium | reverse complement strand
GAACTCCCCAATTGGCATCTTCCCCGCCTGTCGCTAGACTCTCCGGATTGTTAGACGTACGAAATTGTTAGACGTACGAAAATGCCGGCACCATTCGATCAAAGGATCCCCACCGTGGAAAAAACACTCATCATTCTCAAGCCCGACGCCCTCCAACGGGGCCTCGCCGGTCGTATCATCACCCGCTTCGAGGAGAAGGGTTTTCAGGTACTCGCCCTCAAGGCCATGCGTGTCAGCCGCGAACTCGCCGAAAAGCACTACGCCGTCCACAAGGAAAAGCCCTTCTACCCCCGCCTCGTCGACTACATCACCAGCAGCCCGGTCGTCGTCATGGTCCTTCAGGCCGTCGGCGGCATCGCCATTGCTCGGAAGCTGATGGGCGCCACCTTCGGCTCCAACGCCGAGCCGGGCACCATCCGCGGCGACTTCGGCCTCTCCAACAGCTTCAACCTCATCCACGGTTCCGACTCAACGGAGGCGGCCGATTTCGAGATCGGCCTCTACTTCCAGCCGGAGGATCTGCTCAGCTACGAGCGCGGAAACGAAAAGTGGATCTACGACTACAGCGGAGATGCGCCGGAGTGAGGCTCCACCACGTCAGATGGCGTGCTGACACCAAGAAAGCTCACGGGTGCCACCGGCAAGCTCGGCTTGCCGGTGCGAATCTAACCCGAGCCCCGAGCGCCAGCGAGCGGGGAAATCCTCAGCCCTGAAAGGGCGACGGAACAAAGCCCAGGGGTGAAACCCTGGGTTGCGGGTGCTCACACAAACCGAGCCCTGTAAGGGCGGCGGAAATCATCGGGGGTACGCATGCTCACGCCGGGAGATGGATCAGCATGATGGGTTGCGGTCAACGGCCGCGCTGAGCAGCTTGAATTGTTGCTGAAGGCCGATGAAAGTCATTGATGAGCCCCTTCCATCAGGTACAACTCAACTATATTTCTGGTCGTCCTGTGGGGCATCATTTTTAGGTAATATCACGGCCTGGATGACACCGTCTCTATCGACATAGAGCGGTATCCCCAGGCGTCGGCGCCGTTCGACCTCTTGTCGGATGCCCTCGATGAGGCCTTCTCG
>CAYXGR010000501.1:0-1322 GCA_964464525.1 uncultured Planctomycetaceae bacterium | reverse complement strand
ACCCAACTCACCTGCATCGCCTGCGGCCAACCCGCCACCCCACCCGCCTCCGCCGGAACCTGCCCGGCCTGCGCCGACGACTTCGCCGTCCTCGATCTCGAATACGACATGGAGAAGGTCGCCCGCAGCATGACCCCCGAGGCCCTCGAGGCCCGGCCGCAAACACACTGGCGTTACCACGAACTCCTCCCCATCGAGCCAGACGAGGCCGCCTTCAGTTGGCCCGTCGGCTGGACCCCCATCATCGAGACCGACCGACTCGCCGAGTGGGCCGGTCTCTCTCGCCTGCGCGTCAAAGACGACGGTCGAAACCCCACCGCCAGCTTCAAGGACCGCGCCTCCAGCGTCGGCGTCCTCCACGCCCTCCGCGCCGGGGCCGACCGCATCGCCTGCGCCTCGACGGGTAATGCCGCCAGCAGCCTCGCGGGCTACGCCGCCATGGCCGGTCTCCCCGCGACGATCTTCGTCCCGCAGCGGGCCCCCGAGCCCAAGGTCGCCCAACTGCTCATCTACGGGGCCGACGTCCGCCGCGTCCGAGGCACCTACGCCCAGGCCTACGACCTCTGCACCGCCGAGTGCGACAAGCACGGCTGGTACAACCGCAACTGCGCGATCAACCCCTACCTCGTCGAGGGCAAAAAGACATGCGGCCTCGAGATCGCCGAACAAACCGCCGGCCGCGAGCCCGACTGGGTCGTCGTCAGCGTCGGCGACGGCTGCACCATCGCGGGCATCGCCAAGGGGCTGATCCAGATGCACGAGTTGGGCATCATCACCCGCGTCCCCCGCATCCTCGGCGTCCAGGCGGCGGGCATGGACCCCATCGCCCGAGCCTTCGAAACCGGGGTGTTGTCTCAATCAGAGCCACAATCGTCAGAGCCGCGACCGTCAGAGCCGCGACCGTCATCAGAGCCGCGACCGTCAGGGAGCGGTGAGCGCCCGCACGCCCAGGGCACTTCCGATGAAAACCCACCCCTCCCTCACGGTCGGGGCTCCGACGTCACGCCGCACGAGGCAGCCGAACCCGCCGGCGGCGGCACCCTCGCCGACAGCATCGACGTCCCCGTCCCCCGCAACTGGCGCAAGGCGATCAAGTATGTGAAGGCCACCGAAGGCGCCTTCGTACGCGTGACGGACAAGGAGATCACCGACGCCATGAAGGCCGCCGGCCGCCTCGCCGGCGTCTTCGCCGAACCCGCCGCCGCCGCCGCCATCGCGGGTGTCAAACGGGCAGTCGCCGACGGCCTGATCGCAAAGCACGAAGACGCCCTCGCCGTGGTAACCGGCAACGGCCTGAAAGACATCAAGACGGCAATGGAAAT
>CAYXGR010000500.1:0-2501 GCA_964464525.1 uncultured Planctomycetaceae bacterium | reverse complement strand
GAGCGCAAGCGAGTGGGACCGATGGTCAACGGCCTGCTCCAGCAAGAACCCCACACGGACGCGCCGGAGCTCTGAATATAACCCGCGCAGGGTGTCGCACCCGGTGGTCAATCGCCCAACCCCGACGGCTTGACCAGTCGGAAGCCCCGGCGGTACCCTTCACGACTCCCATCGGGAGAGGTGTGATTCACGAAACGGTGATACCCCATCGCAGAGAATGATGGCCTGTCCGGCCTGATGCAGATAGGTAAAAACCCTCCATATGAAGCCCCAAACCGTCCATCGGATCGATCTGGCCGGACACGATGTTCGGCGCGGCAAGGTTCGCGATATCTTTGACTTAGGCGATCGACTGCTCATCGTCGCCACCGACCGAATCAGCGCATTCGATTGTATCCTGCCAGATCCAATCCCTGGCAAGGGTTCGATTCTGACCGCGCTGTGCGATTTCTGGTTCCACCGATTAGAGGGGCGTTTTCCGCATCATCTCATCGAAACCGTCCGTGAAAAGGTTCCCCCGGGATTCGAATCCGTCGCCGATGCGATTCGATTTCGTTCCATGCTCTGCCGAAAGGCCCGCGTCATCCCCATCGAATGCGTCGCCAGAGGCTACCTCGCCGGAAGTGGCTGGAAGGAATATCAGGCCCACGACACCGTCTGCGGAATTTCCTTGCCCGCCGGTCTCCCGCAATCCGCTCGCCTGCCCGAGCCGATCTTCACCCCCGCCACCAAGGCCCAGTCCGGTCACGACGAAAACATCACGTTCGACCAGGCCTGTGACCACGTCGGCCGAACGATCATGACCCGGCTCCGCGACACGACGCTGTCGCTCTATCAGGAAGCCGCCACCTGTCTTCTCGATCGTGGGATCATTCTGGCCGACACCAAGTTCGAGTTCGGCGTGGTTCCCGATCAGACCGGCGAATCGCTCATCCTGATCGACGAGGTGCTCACACCCGATTCAAGCCGCCTCTGGCCCGCCGATCGATACGAACCCGGCCGCGATCAGGAAAGCTTCGACAAACAGTTCGTCCGTAACTACCTGCAACAACTCTGCGACGAAGGCCGCTGGGACAAGACCGACCCGGCGCCGCCCTTGCCGATGGACATCATCGAGGCAACCCGCGCCCGCTACCTCGATGCCTATCGCAGGATCACCGGAAAACCCTTCGCCGAACGGTCAACCCCATGACACACCGGCAAACGCACCCCGCCCTTCGCCGCATCCTCGGCCCAGTCACGGTCGTCTGTGTCGGCGTCGGCGGCGCCATCGGCTCCGGCGTCTTTCGGACGCCTGGGGACATCGCCCGATCGATCCGATCGCCGTGGTTGATTCTGTCGCTCTGGGTACTGGCGGGCGGCATCACCTTCATCCAAAGCCTGGTCAGCGCCGAACTGGCCACCCGCTTCCCCAAGGCTGGGGGTGAATATGAATACCTCAAGCGGGCCTACGGAGACTTCGCCGCTTTCTTCTTCGGCTGGTCCTGCACGATCTTCATCATCGGCGCCGGCGCGGCAACCATCGCCGCCGCACTGGGTGACTTCGCCGCCGAACTCTCCCAACTCGATCGGAGCTGGGCGTCGCCCGCCTTCGGTTGCGCCGCGATCGTCGCCGTCACCGCCGTCAACGCGCTGGGCCTGAGAACCGGGGCGTTCACGCAAAATCTGTTGACTGTGCTCAAGGTTGCCGCGCTTTTGGGTATCGCCGTCGGTGCCTGGATTCTGAGCGGCCGACTCACGCCGGCCCCGTCGCCCGCCGCGCTCGGACCGAATGAATCGAGTTGGACTCTGGCCTTCCTCATGGCCCTGTTGCCTGCCTTCTGGCCCTATACCGGCGCGACCGACTCGGTCCGACTTGCCGAGGAGGTCAAGGATGTTCGCAAGGCGATGCCTCGCGCTCTGTTCGGAACCGTGGCCGTCCTGACCGCGGTCTATGTCTTCTACAATTACGCCCTGCTCTGTGCGGTCTCCCCCGTGGAGATGGCCGGCGACCCGGGCGTTCATGCGCGGGTCTTCGCAGGTGTGCACGGCTTTTTTCTTCGGGAAGCAATCCTGATTGTGAGCATCCTGATTTGTCTGGGATCGATCACCGCAGTCTTTCTGGCCAACGTCCGCGTCACCTATGCCCTCGCCCGCGACGGGCTCACCTTCCGATTTCTCAGCCGGATGTCCCGCAGCCAGGCGCCGGTCGCCTCGTTCATCGTGGTTGGCCTGATCGCATGCGCCTTCGTCCTCAGCCGCTCATTCGGAAAGATGCTGAAGATCTATTTCCTGGCCAGCGCTTTCCTTTTCGGCATGACCTACCTGAGCCTGATCATCTTCCGACTGCGCGACCGCAAGGCGGGTCGCCCCTTCCCCGAAGACGCCTACCGCGCACCGGCCGGAGTCCTCCTGGCGATTCTCCTCATCCTGATCGAACTCGCGATCGCCACCAGCATCATCGTTTCCGACATGAAAGACGGCAGCCACGACAGCCTCATCACCCTCGCCGTCCTCGCCGG
>CAYXGR010000499.1:0-2507 GCA_964464525.1 uncultured Planctomycetaceae bacterium | reverse complement strand
CAGGCATGCTTACCCGGCCCGATACGGCCGGGCCGTGTAAGCATGGCACCCGGCATGGATCAGAGGCCGAGCAGGTTTTGTACGACGATGTTCACCGCATTGATCAGGGCATTGTTGACCAGCGATTGCAATTCGAAGTTGAGCGCGCCAATCGGGTCTGGGAAGCAGCCCACGGTCTGGAACAGCGGCAGGGCGGCCACGGCGAGCAGCACTCCCTTTCGACGAGACAGGCCATACAGCTTCAATAGGCGGCGATGTTGGTTTCCACGATTCACGGTCTGCCCCTCCTAGATGAGCCCGAACAGGCTGTTGAACACGATCGAGGTGATGGACTGGATGACGATTGCCGAGGTGAGCACGACGTTTTCGCCCACCACACGGGCGACCGCGTCGTCGGGCAGGCAGCCGACCGACTGGTACAGCACGAGGAATGGCAGCAGACGGCTACAGCGGAAAACGGCTCGTCGGGCGTTTTTCATGTGGACGCAATCCTCCCGTAGAAGACCGAATCGATTCTTCGTTCGATCCCGGTGTTATCAGAGTGCATCCTAACAGTCATGAGATGCGGAGATGTCGATCGTACAAGACCGACGAGTCACCGATATTACCCGGTCGAAGGAAAGAAACAACGACCGGCGGGACGCCGATGCTCCCCAGGTAAAAATAGGATGCACTCTATGATCACTCCGCGCGGAGTGACCTGCGCCCGCATGTTAGCGTGTCTCGTTCGATCAGGCGAACAGACTTGTTGCGGCGTCGATGATCCCCTGGACGACGGGCTGTGACGTGGTGGAGTCGTCCATTCCTCCCTGGATTGCCAGGAAAAAGGCGTTGATCACGCTGGTGAGCAGGCCCGTGAGAGAGGTTTGAACTCCGGTGAGGACGGAGGATCGTACCTGGGGATCACAACCGGTCAGGTTGAATTGAATGGCAATACCACCCGCCATGATGGGTGCCCAGTACTTTGCCAGATACAGCCAGAGTTTGCGACGTGGCTTCATCAATATCTCCTTACGTTGCCTCTCAACGCGAGCCGTCTCGCCGTGAGGCATTCTTACGCGAGGGTACGGCCGGTCTTGTGATCGCGCCGGCTATTGCGGACCATGATTGTCCCGATCCGGCTCCGGTCAACGGGAGGTGCCCCAAATTGAACTTCATAACCGTCCGAGGTATGTCATCTTACACATCGGCCTATTGGACAGTTGCGGATTAGAAGCCAATTGGAACGCGTTGCGGAACTGGGCAACGGTGTACCCGTTGGACGCAGGACCACATCACCTGTGTTGCGAGGGGGTGTCGAATCCAAGATCGACCGAAGAATACTAGGCGCAGAAACTGCCGATGGCCACCCGGTCCATCCGGGAACCCAGCAAACAGGTGATTTCGTAAGGAATGGTGCCCAACCTTCGGGCGATTGACGGCACGGAGTTGGGCCGATCCGGTTTGTCATCGATCAGGATGATCTTCGCGCCGGGTTTCAAAGGGGGGAGGTTCGTGAGGTCTATCGCCATCTGGTCCATGCTGATGCGGCCGACGACCGGTGCGTCGCCCGAGGGGGTGCCCACGATAGCCTGATTGGAGAGCGATCGCATGAAGCCGTCGAAGTAGCCGACGGGGACAATTCCGAGGCGAGTGGGGCGTTTCGTCGTGAAGGTCTGAGAGTATCCGACGCAGTGACCGGCGGGGAGATCCTTGACCGCCGTGAGATGCGAGCAGAGCCGGAGGATCGGTCGGAGGTCGATGAGGCTGGACATGTGCTCGGCAGGGAGGTAACCGTAGAGGGCCAGACCGGGCCGGACCATGTCGAAATGGGCCTCCGGGAGGGTGATCGTTGCGGCGCTGTTGGCGAGGTGTCGGATGATGCCTGGTGGTAGATGCTTGCCGATTGCCTCCAACACACGGTTGAAGGTTTCGAGCTGTTGGGTGATGAGGTCTCGGTCTTCAAAATCCGCGGTGGCGAAGTGTGAGTAGAAACCGGTCAGTTCGAGAGAGGGCGTGCTCTGGACGCACTGAATGAGTTCCGCGATTTGTTCCGGCATTTCCCCCATTCGCCCCATGCCGGAATCGAGCTTGACGTGGATGGGAATTCGCTTTCGGGGCTTGTTGGTGATGATGAGTTGCAGGGTGTCGGGGTCGACGATTGTGAGGGTGAGATCGTGGTCCACGATTGCGTCGATCCGCTCTCGGCGTTCTCGTTCGTCGCAGACGGCCAAGACGTTGCCGAGGAGCAGAATCGGTGGATTCCATCCCAGCTCGCGCAATTCGACGGCCTCGTTCAGGGTTGCTACGGCGGCGTAGTCTGCTCCTTCGGCCTGAAGGGTCTTTGCGATGGCAGCGAGTCCGTGTCCGTAGGCGTTGGCCTTGAGTGGGGCGCAGAGTTTGACGCCGGGTGTGCAACGGGCGCGGAGGGCGCGCAGGTTGTGAACGAGGGAGTCGGTGTTGATCTCGGCTGTCAGGTCTGAACGCATTTGTGTTTGCCTTGTGTGGTGCAGGTATTCTGGCGTCGG
>CAYXGR010000498.1:0-2511 GCA_964464525.1 uncultured Planctomycetaceae bacterium | reverse complement strand
GCACTAGTTCGGTCGGGCCGTGATCCAGATCACATCATCCCAGGTGACGAAGTAGAGATCCCGCTGGTTCTGCGCCTTCAGCACCAGCAGCGATTCGGTCGATTGCACGACCTTGCCCAGAATCTCTCCCTTGCCCTGCTGACGATTCACGATGTGAACCTCGAGCAGCATCCCCTTATCGCCGTGTTTGCCCAGCAGCGATTGGAACTCCGCGTAGCTGCCCTTCTGTGACCGGCCCAGGCTCTGCGCCGGGCTTGTTCGATTCCAGCCCAGGGTGATTGCCAGCCCCAGCGACAAGGCCACCAGCCCGATCCATCCATTCCTGTTTCGTCGCACCATAGCATCACTCCTTTCAGGGGTGTCTTTTCTTCCAGTCGCATCTTCGACACGGGCAGTCATTCTACAAGCCCACGGCAACGAGCGACAAGTCCCATAGCGGTCGGTGGTTGGCAGTGGGTGCATGACACTCTACGCGGGTCATATTCAGGGCTCCGGCGCGTCGGCGTGGGGTTCTTGCTGGAATCGGTCGTTGACCATCGGCCCCACTCGCTTGCGCTCGGGGCTCGGATTGAATGCACACTGTGTGTGAAATCGCGGCTCAAGTTTGCTGCTCCGCACGATCAACAGATGGGTCTGATGACCCAACCTACGTTGGGTTTGCTTCGCTGGGTTTGCGAGTCGCGGGAACTGTCATGGACCCAGTCGGTACGGGTCCATGACATAATCGGCGGTGATCTCGTTTGGTATGAGTTGGCTCGCCACTGCCAAGCCACGATCCAAAGGGGATCGTGGCTTGACAGTGCCACCCTTTGACAGTGCCACCCAATGACAGTGCCAGCCTTTGACAGTGTCACCCATTTGACAGTGGGTCGCACCGGTTGGAAACCGGTTCCACAGGCCCGCCTGTCGTATCTTGCACCCCTTTCGTGGCTACTCCTTGGGCTTGGCCTTGATGGGAAACGCGGGGCGCTCGGGCAAGGTCATGGGTTCCGAGGCCAGCTTTTCCAGCAATCCGGCTATGGCTGCCTCAAGTTGGGCATCGCGTCCCTTGATCACGTCGCCGGGCATGTTCTGCACCTCGGTGTCCGGCACGACACCGTGGCCTTCGATCAGCCAGCGGCCGTCCAGACCGTAGGGCGCGAACTGCGGGGGGGTCGTGGTCCCGCCGTCGATCAGGAGTTGGTGCGGCTCGATCCCCACCGCGCCGCCCCAGGTGCGCATGCCGATCAAGCGGGCCAAGCCCTTCAGCTTGATTGCCTCGGCGAAGTATTCGCCATTGCTGCCTGTGTCTTCGTTCATCACCACGATGATGTGACCGTGAAACACGCGCTCGGGATTGCGTACGAACTTCCCCTCGCGCGGCTGCGTGAGGGCCCAGATCTCCCGCTCGAGCCGGTCGATGATCATGTCGCCGACGAAGCCGCCGCCGTTATACCGAATGTCGATGATCAACGCGGGGCGTGCGTGAACCGGATAGAACGCACGGGCGAATTCGATCAGCCCCGGCTCCATCATGTCGGGCAGATGGACGTAGCCGATGCGCCCCTCCCCGGCCTGCTCGACGAACGCCCGGTTCCGCTCGACCCATTCTCGATAGCGGATCGCGCGTTCGCTGCCGATTGTCTTCACGCGGGTGATTCGCGCATCCTCCGACTTGGGTTCACCGCTGGTTGTGAGACGCACGACGCGATTCGACATGTTTTCCAGATGTCGGTAGGGATTGTCGGGGCGTCGGACTTCCACTCCGTCGATCGCGATCAGATAGTCTCCCGTTTTGATCGAACAGCCTGGCGCGCGCAGGGGTGATCGTTCGCCGTCCCGCCAGTTGTGGCCCGGGATGATGTGGGCGATTCGATAATAGTCGGACTTCGGATCGACCTCGAAATCGACGCCCAACAGGCCGGTCGAGACCCGCGTCGCATCGTTCTTGACATCGCCGCCATAGACATAGGTGTGGCCTGCGTTGATCTGGCCGATCATTTCGCCGATCAGGTAATTCAGATCGGTGCGATTGCCACAAAACGGGACGAAGCGGCGATACATCGCACCGACGGCATTCCAATCCACGCCGTGCATGCCGGGATCGTAGAACCAGTCTCGCTGCACTCTCCATGCCTCGTTGAATATCTGTAGATACTCCTGCTTGCGGTCGATTTTGATCTTGACCGATCCGAGGTCGACCTTTCCGTCGCCTGCTTCGGCCTTCTTTCCCGCGTCCACCACGCCGTAGGTCGAGCCGCTGCGATAGACCAGTTTCTTGCCGTCGGCCGACAGGTGGTAGTTGGCGATGCCGGCCAGCACCTTTTTCGGCTTTCGCTCGTCGGCATCCGACTCATTGGTCTGGTAATAAAACAAGTCGAGCCTGCCGCCCGTATGATCATTCACGGTTTGGTATTTGAGAAACTCGCGATTGTCTTTTTTCAGATAGAGGAAGCCCTTTTCGATCGCTTCCAGGCGGAAATAGTTCCCCGCCGGGATGCCATCTACGGCGATCGTCCGGCGTTCGAAATC
>CAYXGR010000497.1:0-2519 GCA_964464525.1 uncultured Planctomycetaceae bacterium | reverse complement strand
TCAGGTCTGAACGCATTTGTGTTTGCCTTGTGTGGTGCAGGTATTCTGGCGTCGGGAACGATGGGGTGGTAGTCGGAAAATTATTCGTTGGCTGCGGGATCGGGATTTTGAATGTGTTTTATTGGTCCGGTCATTTTGGGGCGGGATTGTTGGGGTGCATGGTGGGTTTCGGTTCGCAGGGGGGGGCGTCCGGCATGTTTACGATCGATCGAGTTGGGTTCATCCTCCGCCCCTCCGGGGCGGGATTGTAGGGGTGCATGTGGTCCACGAGTTCCGTCCCGGCTTGTGCCGGGACTCCACTCGTGGCTACAGCCCTTCACCCCTATCGGGGTGAGGAGGATCGTTGGCTAGTGCTTTATCATTCTAAAATATTCGGATTTGGGAGCATCGGCGTCTCGCCGGTGCGGCCTCAATAACGCCGCCATTCGCGGGGACCAGAGGCCCGTGCTACCCGCAAATTAAAGTGTGACAAAGCTCTAGCCTGCATTTCTCGCAAGATATTTGATTCAGAGCCGTGTCCTTCAGAGCCGCGACCGTAAGGGAGTCGGTCATCGCCGACCCTCCCAAAACGATTCCAGGCCATCTGTTTTATGACACTCTGCCGATGGAATGACGACTGCACGATCGTTGTGAGTCCACACCCACCGACTCCCTTACGGTCGCGGCTCTGATTAACTGGGAGAAATGCGGGTTAGAATTGCTGGTCGCGGAAGTGGCGGATTCCCATCGTCATCGCGCCAAGTCCGGTGCCGAGGCCGAGGGTGATCAGGCCGACGAAGCTCGCGAGGCTAGCAGTTGATAGGTGATCGAGGTGACCTGTCTTTGCCATGTTCCAGGCGATGAGGCCGAACAGGGTGACGGTGAGGGCGACGAGGCCGACTGAAGCGATCAGATTGACCGTGCCGCCGAGACCGGAGGCGATCCGGCCGACGTTGGGCTCGTCATAGGCGGGGAGGCGGGCGCCGAGGCCGACGGCCAACCCGCACAGCCCGACGCACGAGGAGAAGGTCGCGGAGATCTGGATGATTGCCAGGATCGTCGGGAGTTCGAGTGCTCGGATTGAGAGCCAGGTGATGCTCAGGGCGGCGGTGGCGGTGAGGGTGAGTGCGTAGAGAAACTTGGCCCAGACGACGGTCGATCGGGCCATGGGCCAGAGGCCGATCAGCCAGATCTGTCGACCCTCCAGCGAGATCAGGGGATAGACGAACCGGCTGGTGAATGTCGAGAGGATGAGTGTGACGGCACCGTAATTGAGGAAGCAGATCAGGGCCTGCCAGCGTATGGTGAACCCCTCGGGTCGGCTGCGGGGGAGGTAGATCAGGTAGAGGGCGAGCAGGCCGAAGAGGATCGCGAGCTGTGCCCATTGCATTGGATCGCGAAGAAATCCGCGGACATCCTTGAGGATCAGTGCCCGCATCTTTCCCGGTAGATAGAAAAAGCCGACCCGCGTGAGGCCGCGCGAAAGCCAGCCTCGGGTTTGGCGGGAATCGTTGGGGGCGGACTGTGCGCGTCCGAAGGCGAGAAAGAGCTTTCGGGCGACGATCATGTGTGCCCACCAACTCAGGCAGAGGGCGGTGGAGACCGTCATCAGGAGGTAGAAGGCGGCGTCGGCGGGTTTGTCTTCGATGGAGAGTCGGATCGCCTTGGCGACCCAGCTCGAGGGCAACACGGCGGCCTTGAGATAGTGCAATTCGCCCAGGATCTTATCCAGCCAGGCGCGGGAGACTTCGCTGGCGGAGATGGTCCAGAGCCGACCCCACCAGACGGAGACGAGCAGCAGCAGGACACCTGTGGCGTAGAGGACGGAACGCTTGCCGAAGCGGGGGAGGTAGAGGGCCACGGCGAGGGCGAGCAGCAGTCCGAGTGCGCCGGGGATGGGCACGAAACCGAGGAACGAGACGATGAAGACGGGATAGAAATGCCAGGGCAGGTCCGGCACCTGACCGACCGCGAGCATGAGCGGCAGGCCCAGCAGCAGGAGCGACCAACTCGCGAAGAAGAGGGATTCGAGATAGATCACGGCGACGACGTTACGCGGGGCATTGGGTGCCGATAGGAGAAAGGCCGGCTCCTCGCGGCCGAAGAGCGCACCGTAGACGATGACCGCCGTGGAAAAGGCGAGCAGGATGGTCATCGAGAAAAAGAAGAGGTGGAATACATAGGGCAGGGCGATGACGGCCTGTTCTTCGTAGCGGCGGATGAAGACGAAGAGATGATCGAAGATCCAGTAGAGCCCGCCCCAGATCGTGGCCACGAAGAACAGGATCAACAGGAGTTGGAGCGGGTTCTGATTGGTTAGCTGTCGGAGGCGGTTGCGCAGGAGGGTGATCTTCAGGGTGAGGAGGAGGCCTAAGCCGGGTGGGGCGGGGGAGGTTGTCGTCCAGTGTTCGTTCATGGATCGAAATTCGCTATCCTGTGGCATCGGTTTTCAACCGGTGCTGTCGTCTATAATATAGAAAAATAGCTAATCCGCATTTCTCACAAGATAATTGATTCAGAGCCGCTTCTATCAGAGCCGC
>CAYXGR010000496.1:0-2522 GCA_964464525.1 uncultured Planctomycetaceae bacterium | reverse complement strand
CGAAGGTGGGTGTGGTTGAATTCATCCAGGAAAGACTGGACGAGAAATGGAATGTCCTCGCGTCGACGCCGGAGGGGCGGAAGCGCGACTTGGATCACCCCAAGTCGGTAGAAAAGATCTTCACGAAGCATGCCACGGGCGATGGCGTCTCGAGGCGGCATGTTGGAGGCGGCGATCACCCGGACGTTCACGGGGAACGCAACGGTCCCCCCCACGGGACGGACACGCCGTTCCTGGAGGATTCGCAGAAGGCCCGCCTGAGTTTCGATGGGCATCGCGGTGATGTCGTCAATAAAGACAGTCCCGCCCTCGGCGGATCGGAGCAATCCCGAGTAATCCCGAACCGCATTGGGAAAGGCGCCATTCACGTAGCCGAACAGTTCGGATTCAAGGAGCCTCGGCGAGAAGGCGGCACAGTTGATCGGAACGAACGGGCCTTCACTCTGATAACCGTGCGTGTGAATGGTCCTGGCGAGAAAGGCCTTTCCGGCGCCGCTTTCACCGTGGATGAAAACCGCGGCGGCGTTATGAAGGGCGGCCCGGACCTTTTCGAAAACCGGTGTCATCAGGGGAGATCTGCTGACGATGTTGTCGAAGCCGTAGTGAGCCTTCTGTTCCTGGCTGAGTTGTTGGATGCGATCACGAAGTCGGGCCATTTCACTCAGGAGTTCATCCTCTTTCTCCTTGGCCTCGCTGGCGTCACGGACGATACCCAGCACATATTCAACGCGACCGTCGGGATCGAGAACCGGGGTGTACACAGTCTCGATCCAAACCCGGGTGCCGTCGGGTTGTTGGATGTTCATGCGTTGGCGAGCGGTACCCCGGTTGCCATCGAAGAGGGCCTTGGCCGGACAGAGGACTCCGGAGAGTGATCGTCCATAATCGTCCTGACAATAGAGCGTGTCGGCGCAGGTGCATTGCCTTCCGATGAGCTGATCGGCCGGATGACCGGTGATCCGCTCGAAGGCCTTGTTGAAAAGAACATAGCCACGCTGACGGTCGAGCACGAAGATGCCGTCCCGGGCATTGCCAAGAAGTTGATCCAGGGGGAGCGTTGTCTGGGCGGTATTTCGAAGAGACATGATCGATACGATCCTCCACTTGGGAATGGTCTGTGTTATTGTAGTCAATGCGGGCGCCGTGGCAAAATCGGGCGCGATTATTCGGACGCGAAAGGGTTTGTGTCTATCAGAGGGTGTACAAAAAGCCGTGTCAGAGCCGCACCCGTAAGGAAGCGGTCCACGTCCGACCTCGAAAACCGCTCCCAAACGGATGCGGCTCTGAATAAAGTGCCACTTATTGGACACCCTCTCTGAGGTTATGGATTCAAACGACAGGTGCTGCGATGAAAATGAATCTGGACCGATTACGGACGTTGCTCAGGCTCGCGCGGGAGGAGGACTGGGGCGACTCCGGCGACTTGACGTCGCTGCTGCTCCCCGAAACATCTCTGAATGCGACGGAACGATGGGAACTCTGTGCCCGCGAGACCGGGCGGTTTTGCGGTACGGAGATACTCCTGACATTACTGGAATCGCTGGCCCCGGAGGTCGGCATTGTCTGGATGAAGCCGGATGCGGATCGCCTCCCGGTCGAGGCCGGTGAGACCCTCGTCCGATTGGAGGGTCTCGTCTGCCAGATGCTGGCGGCCGAACGAACCCTCCTCAACTTTCTCCAGCACCTCTCAGGCGTGGCCACCCTGACCAGCCGCTATGTGTCGGCGGTCGCCGGAACCCACGCAAAGATTTTCGACACCCGTAAAACAACACCCGGACTCCGCGATCTCGAACGCTACGCGGTTCGCTGCGGCGGCGGCCACAATCACCGGACCGGTCTCTACGACGCGGTGCTGATCAAGGACAACCATCTCGCCGGCGTGCCCGTCAACCGATTGGCCCATCAGCTGATGGAGATGCTCAACCGGTTGGGGCGCTTGCCCTCGGAACCGGCGTTCGTCGAGGTCGAGTGCGACACCCTGGAACAATACGCGGAGTTGCTCAAGGTAGTGGGGATCGACGTGATCCTACTCGACAACTTCGAGCCGAATGCCTTGAAAAAGGCTGTGGTAATGCGTGAGGCCGCGGGCCTGAAGGGAAAAGTGGAACTGGAGGCGAGCGGGCGAGCAAGGCTGGAGTCGGTTCGCACAATCGCCCAAACGGGAGTAGATCGCATCGCCGTAGGGGCCATCACCCATTCAGCGGCCATCCTGGATCTGGGTCTGGATGCAGTTGCGTAGGATGGGTCAGATGGTCCGTCCTACGTGGCCGTGAGTTGTTGTGGATGCACCTCGATGGGGTGTGGCCTCACGGACTGGAACTCCGTGGCTCTTCGGGTTGGGCATGCCTCTCTGGCCGAGCATGCTTACCCACCCCAAGAGGCCGGGGCGTGTACAGCATGGCACCCGGGACATTTTTATTTGGCGAATAATGAGAACGGCGCGGGGCTTTGCTCCCCAATCGCTCTGAACCGGGTCCATGACAGAATCCGCGGATTCTCTTGCCGGCTTCAGCCGGCAGTTT
>CAYXGR010000495.1:0-2545 GCA_964464525.1 uncultured Planctomycetaceae bacterium | reverse complement strand
TTTTGGATCGTGCCTTGGCAGTGGCGAGCCAGCTCATGACCAACCGCCAAACTCATCCACCCTGTGACGGATCGCACGCGACGCGATGAACAGGTCCCGCCTGCATTGTCACGGACACTGTCTCATTGGGCGCATGACACGATGGGGTGGAGATGAATGGATTGCGGATTGAAACCCGCTCACCGGCGCTCGGATCGAAATTCGGTCCTCACCGCGGATCCTACGGAACTCAGACAACGCCGACGGTCAGAAAGAGCGGGGCCCAGATGCCTTCCTTGCGCTGGCGAATCTCCCTGAAACCAGCATCCCCAAAGTATCGGCGGAGGGTGGACCAGGGGGCGTGAAACACCTTTGCTTCTGGTGTGCTCTCGCCGCGGGTGATGAGCACGTCGAATACGAACCAGCCGATGGCATTATCTCGAAAGCCGTCGATGATCATCAATCGACCGCCGGGGCGGAGCACGCGGAACATCTCGGCCACGGCGACGGCCTGATGAGGATAATGGTGAAAGGAGTTTCCGCAGGTCACGACGTCAAAGGATTGATCGGGAAACGGGAGATGCTCGGCATCCCCGTTCAGAAAGACGGGCACCTCATCGGGAATCTCCGCGGCCTTGGCATGGGCAACGGAACACATGGGCAGCGAATAGTCGAGGCCGACGAGGCGGCGTGACGACAGGGGGCTGCCGGCGACCATGGCGACCCAGGTTCCGGTGCCGCTTCCGATATCGAGCAGGTCGAATGGCGTCTCGTCATTGCGTCGCCAGCGGTGAAGCTCCTCCAGGAACATCCGATACGACGGCTGAAAGAGCAGGTGCTGAACGATGGAATGGTCGTAGGTGTGCGCCCAGCCATCGAACTCGTGGCGGGCCCGATGTTTGACGGCATGGCGCACCGGCGCCGGCCCATTCGATCCGGGTGGGTTTTCGGTGCGATTCCGTTCGACGGGATTGAGCTTTTCTTCTCGGATAGGCGGCTCGCTCATTCGACGCATCATACCCTCGCCGGGCCGGCGCAACACCTGTGTTGCTTGTTTACCTTCGTGCTCCGGGTCCATGGCAGAATCCGCGGATTCTCTTGCCGGCTTCAGCCGGCAGTTTTTTTGTTTGCCACCGACTTGAGTCGGTGGTTCAAGGCACAGCAGAGCACCATCAGCCGGCTTCAGCCGGGCTTTCATGATTCGATCCCGGCGAGACGGGATCCCATCGCCCCGCCCAAACTGTCATGCACCTTCGTGCTCCAGGCCGAGCCGAATGGGAGGCAATTTCGACCCATCCATGAGTCAATTGTGCGCGGCTTGGGTGAACTAAAGTTTGCCGCGGTCGTCGGCCGATAGGTTTCTGCGACCAATCGCCAAGACCCACATTCCTCTCATACGCAGCTCGCCGGTATGTTTAGGGAGACCATAGAATCATGTCAAAGCGCGAGCTTATCAATCGGATTATGGATTTGAATCGATCCGCACGACGCGAGTTTTTGCAGGCCTTCAACGAAAACGATCTGGCCGACTACCTCCAACAACTCGAATCCATCAAGCACCCCCTCTTCAATTATTGCGATGGTGAAACGTCCAATAATGGTTGATGGATCAGCCTGATTCCGGCGCATCTTTCAGGATTCCGAGGTGCATTCGAGCCGCATTTCTCGCCGACTGATCAGAGCCGCGACCGTAAGGGAGCGGTCAGCGCGCACCGGCCCGGAGCGATTATAGAACACATTGATCACGACACGCTGCCGATGGAATGACGACTGCACGATTGCTGTTAGTCGATACCCACCGCTTCCTTACGGTCGCGGCTCTGATGGAAACGGTCCATCACCCAATATCTTGCGAGAAAAGCGGGTTAGAGCCACGGGCAGCCGGTCTCTCTCAATGTTGCTGCTCACAGGCGCTCGGTGCTTGGATTGGAAAACCCCGTAAACAGGGCTGAGAAAAGGTCATCCCAAAGCGATAGAACCGAGAAAGGATTCTCGGTCCAGCATAACGCTCTTTCTTTGGTCGTCCTCAGTGCTTGGTCATCCCACTGGACCGTGGATTTCAGCGATTCTGACGGGGTTCCACGCCCGATAGCAAAGATTCGATGGACCGATAGGGCCGATTCTTCTACCAAAAGCACCCAGACATTGCCTCCCAGCCGGTGTGGCGGTACAATCCTGTGGTAGTGGGTGTGCGTGTCGCCGCCCACGCATGCCAAATGAACCGCCTGCCTGGTATGATAGCGACCGTCTTACGGACGCTGGAATCGTACCCCAGAAAACTTGCCCTGACCGTTGCGGCCGAGTGATGGTTGTCCGCCCTCGCATACAGACGCATGATTCGCCCGGCCTTGATAAGCCCTGAGGAGGCATGAGATGTTTTCCCGCTTGAGTCGAGTTTCCATGTTCGCCGGTCTTGTCGGCGTTCTTGCCGTCGCCATTCTGATCGCGCCGGGTTGTCGGAATACGAACCCGTTCCTGGCGGCCGCGTTCAACATGTCGGGCTTCGATAACAACAATGGTGGTATCCAGTCCGGCGGTCCGCCGCCTAGCCCCGACGGCGGTGGGG
>CAYXGR010000494.1:0-2557 GCA_964464525.1 uncultured Planctomycetaceae bacterium | reverse complement strand
TCGAATCCTCTCAGCCGCAATCCGTTTCTCCGATCTGTCTCAGGGGTGGATGATCCTCGATCAACCGCTTGGGACCGTACCGTTGCCTTTCAAAGGGAACCATCGCCATGAGCATTCTCGTCGACAAGCAGACCAAGGTGATTACGCACGGGCTGACAGGAAAAGCCGGGGGCTTTCATAGCCGGCAGTGCCTGGACTACGGCACGCAGATCGTCGGCGGCGTAGTTCCCGGTAAGGGTGGGATGAAGAGCGAGCACGGCCTGCCGGTCTTCAACACCGTCGAACAGGCCGTCCGCGAGACCGGGGCGAATTGTTCCATGCTGTTTGTGCCCGCCCCGTTCGCCGCCGACAGCGCCATAGAGGCCGCTGCAGAGGGGGTGAAGCTCATCGTACTCATCACCGAGGGGGTGCCGACGCTGGACATGATCCGGGCAAAGAAGTTTATTGAAGATACCGGCTCCCGGCTGATCGGGCCGAACTGCCCGGGCGTCATCACCCCCGGCGAGGCCAAGATCGGCATCATGCCCGGCTACATCCACCTGCCGGCCAACGGGAGCACGAAGAATGTGGGCATCATCTCCCGCAGCGGAACGCTGACCTACGAAGCCGTCTGGCAGTGTACGACGCGGAAGATCGCCCAGACAACCTGCGTTGGCATCGGCGGCGACCCGGTCAAGGGGCTCAACTTCATCGAGTTGCTGGAGATGTTCGAGAGCGATCCGGCCACTCACGGCATCATCCTGATCGGCGAGATCGGCGGCACCGACGAGGAACAGGCCGCCGCCTTCGTCCGCGAAAACGTCAGCAAGCCGGTCATCGCCTTCATCGCCGGTCAGACCGCACCGCCGGGCAAACGCATGGGTCACGCCGGCGCCATCATCTCTGGCGGCCAGGGCACGGCCGCCACCAAGATCGCCGCCCTGAAATCGGCCGGCATCCACGTCGCCGAATCCCCAGCAGACATCGGCGCAACGGCGGCAGCGGCGCTGGGAGTCTGATCACATGAATTCGGGTTTATATCGATATTGGGAGGCAGGCCACTCGGTTTCGGATGGTTAGCCCGCTTCAATCAGAGCCGCGACCGTAAGGGAGTCGGTCATCGCCCACCCTCCCAGAATGATTCAAGACCATCAGGACCATGGCACTCTGCCGATGGAATGACGACTGTATGATCGCGGTGAGTCAACACCCACCGCTCCCTTACGGTCGCGGCTCTGATCAATTGACGAGAAATGCAGTTTCGGCATGCTCACGGTGACAAGAGCAGGTTGACAAACGGCTGGATGTCCAGGGCGTTTGTCTCGCCGTCGGCGTTGATGTCGGAGGCGGTGGCATGGTTGGGATCGCCGTCGAGGCCCAGCAAGACCGCGACGAAACAGCTCACATCGCCGGGTTGAACCTGACCGTCTCCGTTGCAGTCGCCTGTGGGGTTCACGATGTCGAACAGGATTGGCCGGTAGTGTTCCAGGCTGCATCGCATCCGCCGGGCCTGCTCCGGTGTGAACTCCTCCAGGCACAAATCGTTGGAATAGTCCATGTAATTGTGAAAGGGGTCGGGACCACCGCAGGAATGGGCATCGCTGCATCCACTGGTCGGCAGGGCCTGGGGATTGGTGTCGCAGATGAGGTCGCCGGAGGTGTAGCAGGAAAATGGATTTCCGCATCCGCTGGCGAAGGTGTGGTCCAGGCCGAGGTAATGGCCGACCTCGTGCGTTAGTGATCGACCCTGATTGAATGGCGGCCCGACGGGGGCATCTGGACCGAACGCCGCCCACAGAATCACGATGCGGTCTCCATTCCAACCGACGATGCCGCCCTGCGGCAGGTCTGGCACATAACCGAGATCTCCGCCCGCATTGTTCGTATAGACGTTCAGGTAGAGGTTCGTGTCCCAGGCCAGGGTGTTCCAGTAGGGTCCGATGTCGTCGAACCAGGTCGTGTTGTCGGTGTAGGTGATTCCGTTTGTGGGTGCGCCCAGTGGGTCGGTTGTGGCGAGGGTGAACTCGATCTGGATGTCCGTCCCATTCTGTCCGTTCGACCCGACCAGGGCCAGAAAGTCCTGGTTCAGGATGTCGATCTGGCTGTGGATTGTCGATTCGCTGACGTGACCGGTGACGCCGTTGTCGTGCCGGATGACGTGGACCACGACTGGGATGCGATATTTGACCACAGATGGATCGTAGATCGGGTCGGGATTCGTAAAGGTGTAGGTGCAGTCGCCTACTCCGCCGCCGCGCAAGCCCGGGCCTTGCTGATGACTCGGCACCGTGCCGCAACGTTTGCCGTTAATTCGAAAGAAATCAGAGGCGGTGTAATCGGCCCAGGAATGGTAGAGCACGTCGTCGAGGACGATGTTACCGTCGGGGGTTTGTTTCAAGCGGTGCCGGCCTTCCCCCGCCTGGACCGCAGTGCCCATTCCTACGCTCAGGACGATCGCTACGATTGTCGGAATCGTTGATACGCGAAGAGTACGTCCGGGCATGATTTCCGTCTCCGACTGTTGTTTGCTCTATCCAGCACAATTCAGCATTCGCCATGCCCGCGCCTTGAGGCTTGG
>CAYXGR010000493.1:0-2570 GCA_964464525.1 uncultured Planctomycetaceae bacterium | reverse complement strand
GCCATCGAAGAATCTGCCACCGTATCCGTCGTCGTGGTTCGACGTGGAGCATCAGGCTTTCTTGCGGGATTTCCGTGGAAATTAAAAAATGGCGGAGGAATTATTTGTTGAAGCACCGCTCACGGATGGATAGCATGTGTCCTCACGGGCAACGTCTTCGACATGATGGATTACCCCACCCGAAGTAGTCGCAACAGCTATATAGCGATGGACGAATTTATGACTCTCGAATCCTTTCCCAATCCGCATCCCTCCCGCGCCTACGTCATCGAGCACCATGTGCATGAATTCACAAGCCTATGCCCGATGACAGGTCAACCCGACTTCGGCGAGATCAGGATTCAATACATCGCAGACACACTGTGCGTCGAACTCAAGAGCCTCAAGCTCTATCTCCAGACGTTTCGCTCCAAGGGCATTTACTACGAAGATGTGACGAACGTGCTGCTGGACGATCTGGTCGCCTGCCTTCATCCTCGGTGGATGAGAGTCGAAACGACCTGGAGCATTCGCGGCGGTATTCATACAATCGTCACCGCCGAACATGGAACGCGGCAGGAATCGCAAGGATAGCAAACCTGATAGGATCGAGTGTGTGGCAGCAGCAATGACATCTGGAGGAAAAAGATGGATTCTGGGATTGGCGAAATGACTCGGCGACTGGCGAATTTCAAGGTTGCCACTGTCGTAACTGTCTGCCTTCTGGTTCAAGCCGCAGAGAGTCGTGCAGGAGACTGGTCCCAATGGGGTGGACCGAATCGGAACTTCATGGTGAATACGCGGAAGTTGGCGAACGCGTGGCCTCAAGGTGGGCCTAAACGGCTCTGGAGGCGTCCGCTTGGAGCAGGCTATTCCTCCATCGTCGTCGCCGATGGCAAGCTCTACACGATGTACCGAGACGGTAAAACTGATGTGGTCGCATGCTTGCGTGCTGAAAATGGAGACACCGCGTGGGAGCACAAGTATCCAGCCCCTATTTATCCAGGAAACAAGTCAGATTTCGGCAATGGTCCAAACGCCACGCCCCTGCTTCTCAAAGATCGAATTATTACCATCGGCTTCACGGGCAAGATGACGTGTCTCTCGCTGGACAAGGGTACGCCACTCTGGTCGCACGATCTGATCAAGGAATTCGGAGGCAAGATTCAGGAATTCGGGTATTCAGCCAGTCCCATCGCATACAAAAATGTTGTGATTGTGTTGGTTGGCGGCAAGAAGCATGGCGTGATCGCCTTCAGTCCGAAAGATGGTTCAGTGGTCTGGCAGAGTGCACCCCATGACATCAGCTATGCCTCACCCATCGTCATCAACGTCGATGGTCAGGATCAGATTGTCTTCATGTCATCCATCGAAACCATCGGCATCGATGCAGCCAATGGGACTTTCCTTTGGAGTCATCCATGTGTGAACCAATACAAGAACAACGCGACCGATCCGATCTGGGGGAAAGACAACCTGTTGTGGGTGGCCACGCAAATGGATGGTGGGACGCGCGTTCTGAAACTTAGGCAACGGGATGGCAAGACTACCGTCAAGCAAGTCTGGTTCAACCGCAAGGTCAAGGTGTTCCATTGGAACGCGATCCGTATCGGTGACTATGTATACGCTTCAATCGGCAGCAACACCACCACGATATCGGCGGTCAACGTGAAGACGGGCGAAATCGCCTGGCGAGAGCGCGGCTTTCACAAAGCTTTGTGTGTCTATGCGGACAACAAGTTGATCTTCCTGGATGAGAATGGTCAGCTTGCCATGGCGAAGATATCGCCCGAAAAGATTGACATCCTCTCGAAGGTGCAGTTGACCGACAAGGTCTCCTGGACCGTTCCCACCCTGGTGGGCAAGATATTGTTCATCCGCGACAAGAAAGAAATCATGGCCCTCGATCTCGGCTGAATTGAAGAGAACGTGCTTTCTCTTTCCGAGCGAGGCTGCCAAACATCCGTAGTATGGTATTCAGGCACCCATTTTCACGCGTCGACTGGGAAGCCAACCGTGAGTCGAGCCCGCTTTCCTCCTCCTTCCCAAAACGCCATCAGGTTGGCGGACGTGGATCATCATGAAATGCTTCCTGTTTCCCGCGAGAACTGAAGTAATACCGCTCGATCACCTCGCCGGCCAATTCAACCCGCCGTAAGTTTTGTCGGATATAGTTGTCGTCCGAGCCCCTGAAGGCATGGCCGCTCAGCACCTGGTACTGCTGGTAAGGCACGACGGGAGGTCTTCTTCCCATCTTCTTCCCGTCATTTCAGAACGAATAGTACCGCTCGATTGACCGTCCCTTGTTTATCTGTGGCTTTCTGGATGAGGAGCCCGTCCACGACCTTCCCATTGCGGTCACGGACGAAGTTGTATTGGTTGGCAGACATGGCGCGTGCCCTCAAATGAGAGCACGCCGTGTTATCACCATCAGTATCACCCCGCAATTGGAGGCTGGAAATGACGGGAGCGGATGGGAATCGAACCCACCAAGCACTGCGATACAGCGCTTCAACGGCTTTGAAGGCCGCGGGGCCCACCAGGAACCCTGACGCTCCCTAGTTTTGGGGGCAATGTAACCAGCATGCCGA
>CAYXGR010000492.1:0-2583 GCA_964464525.1 uncultured Planctomycetaceae bacterium | reverse complement strand
GGGGATAATCACCTACGCTGCAATAGACCACGAAGCCAGCCCTTGTCCGAAAGCCTCACCCGCCCGAACATGGCGTCATGCGGCAACGAAGATTCAAGGTGGAGGCATTGTCAGGGCCGGCGATTTCCGTGACCGGGCAGGAGGCGAACCATGCCTTGCGTGTGCTGCGGCTCGGAGTTGGCAACGCGGTGGTCCTGTTCGACGGCGGCGGGCGGGAGGTGGATGGGCGCATCCGCTCGATCTCGCGGGAGGGATTCGAGGTGGAACCGACCGGCACGATCCGCGAGAGTAAGGCGCGGCGCACACGCCTGACAATCGCGACGGCAACGCCGAAGGGACAGCGGGCAGACTGGCTGGTGGAGAAGTGCGCGGAACTGGGAGTAAGCGCGTTGTGGCTGCTGGAGACAGAGCGTGGGCCGGTCATCCCGGGCACGGGGAAGCTGGATCGCTGGCGGCGGAAAGCCGTGGCGGCGGCAAAGCAGGCGGGGCATGCGCGGGTGATGAGCGTGGAGGAGCCGAGGCCGATCGGCGCGCTGGGAGAAGTTTCTAAGACGTTCGTCTCTGTTTTCCACGGTGATCCATCGGCGAATGCAACACCGTTGATGGACGCGTTGAGAGCGCGAACGAAGAAATCCTGTGGCACCGGTTTCCAACCGGTGCATGACACGGGTTGCGATCCTGAGTCAGGGAATGTGGATGGGGCCGAGAACGGATTCTCGACCCAGCACGAGATTCTGATCTTCATCGGCCCGGAGGGGGGATTCACGGCCGAGGAATGCGCGGAAATTGAAAAACTCGGTGGCCGCCCGGTCAGCCTCGGCGACGCAACGCTGCGAATCGAGACAGCGGCGATTGCCGCCGCGGTGATTTGGGCCAATGTGGGCCAATAGCGATAATCTCATCAACCACCCAATCTTTCAGAAAGTTGGGGCACCCGCACCCGGCACACGTCTCTCGCACTGCTTGAAGCAGTGGCACACGCGCTCGGATTTAATGCGGCTGCTTCGGGGATTGCGAACCGCTCTTGGGCGCTTCGCGGGAGGGGGTGACGCCCTTGGCTTCCTTAACGATGCCGATGCCTGCGCTGGCGCCGATGCGGGTGGCGCCTGCTTGCACCATTTCCTTCACATCCTCATAGCTGCGGATGCCGCCGGCTGCCTTGACGCCCATGCGTGTGCCTCGGACTGCCTCGCTCATCAGGGCAACATCCTGCGCCGTCGCTCCGCCGGTCGAAAAACCGGTGCTCGTCTTCACGAAGTCGGCCCTTGCTCGCCGGGCGATCACACAGGCACGTACCTTCTCGTCGTCGGTCAACAGGGCACACTCGATGATCACCTTGCAGATCGCCCGGCCGTCGAGACAGGCGTCGACGACGGCCTTGATGTCGCGGAAGACCAGATCGTCGTCGCCGCCCTTCAGCGCGCCGATGTTGATCACCATGTCTATTTCTCGGGCGCCCTCGCGGATCGCCCTGCGGGCCTCCATCGCCTTGATCTCGGGGACGTGGGTGCCCAATGGGAAACCCACAACCGTGCAGACGGCGACCGGCGACCGCTTGAGCAGGCCCGACGCCAGCTTGACGTACGACGGATTGATACAGACCGAGGCGAAGCCGTACTCGAGGGCCTCCTTGCAGAGTTGTTCGATCTGCTCGGCGGTGGCCTCGGGCTTGAGCAGGGTGTGGTCGATGCTGCCGGCGACGTCGCGGGCGATGGGGCCGCCACCGAGACCGTGGCCGATTCGGCTGGCGCCCATGCCAATCAGATCGCGGACGGCTGCCGGATCCTTTTCCGCACAGTGACCATTGCAGGCCGGGCCGCAGCAGGCACAGTCGCCGACGCCACGAAAGCCGCCCATCTCGACGATGCGCCGTGCGATCCGTTCCAGGTCGTCGCGTGAGAGATCCACCTGACTTGTGTCCTTTCGCTTTGGCCCCGCCACGGTTGTTTCGGTACGGGCGGGCGATTTCGACGCGTGCGAATCCACGGGTCGAGATTCGCGGGCCAGTTTCCCACTCGAAACTCCACTTTGGAGCGTATTTTCGATCTCGCCGATCATGCTCACTCGGCGGCGATGGCGGTCGACGGTGCACGCCTTGGCGAGCCATACATCGACGATCTGCTTCGCCAGCGCATCGCCGATGAGGCCCGCGCCGAGAGTCAGCACGTTGGCATCGTTGTGCTCGCGGCTGTTCGACGCCGAAGAGAGATCATAGCACATCGCGGCCCGGACGCCCGGGAACTTGTTCGCGACCATGCAGGAGCCGATGCCGGCGCCGTCGATCAGGATGCCCCATTGGCCACGATCGTCCGATATCCGCTCGGCAACGGCAGCGGCGATGGCGGGGTAGTCGGCGGTCACCCCGTCGAACGTTCCACAATCCTCGACGGTGTAGCCCTGTTTGCCAAGATGGGCCTTCAGTTGCTCCTTGAGGGCATAGCCGCCGTGGTCGGCACCGATGACAACTTGTTTGTCGTTTGTTCGATTCGTCATTTCCATACTCGTACATACCCCGATTCGATTCTCATTACCATGGAGGCATGGAGTTGTGTCAAGGACGGGCAGGCTTCGACGGGTTTGATG
>CAYXGR010000491.1:0-2584 GCA_964464525.1 uncultured Planctomycetaceae bacterium | reverse complement strand
AGCGGTGTTCGGGGAGTGAGGCGAGGGGATAGCGGCACTTCTTGCAGAGCAGGCCGAGGTCGGGCACGGGGAGTGCGTGAGGATCGAAGGACATAGGGGGGAGTATAGCAGCGGTGACGGTGTCGGTCGTGGCGTAGGAAAAAGGGCAACCCGGTGGCCTGAGTTTGTGTGCTCAGGCTACCGGGTCTTGGGTGGAGTGGGGGTCTATGCCAATCCGAGGGTCTCGATCGGGGAGACCCGCGAGATCGTGTTTCGTGTCGTGGCCGTGCGGGCTATCAGTCGGCACAACCGTTCGGGGCGGCCCCGTCAGATCCCAGATGAATCCTTCCTTCTCCCGCGTCTTCGCCAGGGCTCAATTCTATAATTGCTACGTTGTCGGTCTCGATGAGAAGGCCGTCGGCACTTCTCGGCCCACCGTGGGCCTGCCGATCGGCAAGATCGCCGATGGGTTGCACGTGGATTGAGACACGCCGATTCGGGCAATCCGCTCTTACAATGGGGGTTCCCTGCTTTTCGATCTGTGTATAAATTATGACATCGTCGATCCTCGTTTGACTGAAGATTTGAACCACCGTTTCCGGAGTGGGATCCGAGATCGCGGCTTGCAGCGAGAACCGTACATCGAGCAAATCGCCGGGCACCACGCCGCACTCGGCGACATCGATCTGATGAACCTGCCAGCCAGTCTGCCCATCGATCGCCACGAGGGTCTCGCCGGGCCAGACGAAGGTGTGGTCCAGTATGGAGGTCGAGAAAGTGTTTCCGGTGGTGAGATTGACCAGGGACATGACGACCGTCAGTCGCAGGTCAGTGGCTCGGGCCAGTTCAATTCCAAACGAAACCGAAGTGAAGGCCGCGAGAACGTCGCCATCGATGTAGGTGAATCGCTGTTCGGCGTTGGTGACGCAGATGATCGCGGGGCCGATGGACGCATCCGCCTCACGATCGGTGCACGCACGAGGTCCAGGTGTCGGCAACGACTCGTCAAAGGCGCTGTCGAATTGAGGTGCGGGAATCACGACCGAGTTTTTCAGCCTCATGACTATATTTCCGATATGCAGACTGTTGTCTGTCACCGCCTCAGCCTGGCCTTCCGCGGTGAAGGATCCAATGGAATCGGCGATGAAATACCAATTCCAGCCAGCGAGCCCATCTTGAAAATCGCCGTTCACGATATCCATCGATGGTGTGTCGGGCTGATTGTCGGTGCTGATTGGGCCGGGTTTTAGAGGCATCATCCCCATGCTCGCCCCCACACCGAGCACAAGGAAAAAGACGCAAGATCGCCTGCATCGCCATCGTGACTCATACATCATGATCTCCCTGATAGTTTGTGAAACGGTAACCGGGGGCTGTTTCGTAATTATCATCTTTCCTAACAACTGATCATTCGATCACGGTAGCCAACACCTTTCTGTTCTCAGTCCCTCCTTTCTTCGTATGTCTTTAGTCGATACTTTATTTCACCGGAACACTCGTTGGAATGATGCTCTACCGACGTATAGCTAAACGCCGAAATGTAATATCACAAGTCGGCTATCGGGATGTCATCCGCTCGGTTGTCATCCCGATTATGGAAAGTAAGGCGAATTTTCTACTCTTGTATTCGGATACTAATAGACACGGCGATCAATTCAAAGGTGATGAGAGGCGTTCGAGATGAACGGATTGCTCCGACGGATCAGGCGAGTTGCAGATGGGCGCCCATGACCGTCAGCGCAAGCTCGATCTGGTCGGAGACCCCGAGCTTTTGGTGAACGCGCTGCGAATAGGTCTTGACCGTGCCGAGTGCCAGCCCCATGTCGCGGGCAATGACCGAGAGCTTCTTGCCGTCGAAGAGGTGTTGGATCAACTCCAGCTCACGCCGGGAGAGATTCAGCTCCTTGCCGACGCGTTGCCATTCCTCTCGGCTCAAGAGCGTGTGGCCGTGAAGGAGTTGATGTACATTTTCTGCCTGGTGAAAGTCAACCGGCATGGTTCTAAATATGGCTTTTAGGGGCATCCCTACCACTCCTTTTCCTGATGTGCAGTCATCCATTCCTGCACACGTTTCGAACAAACAAGAGAGCCAAGGCCCGACCCCGGACTCGGTCCACCCGTGTGATTCATAGCACTCCCAAACTTGAATCGCAAGGGGGGTGTTCACCCCAATTTGGCACCCTGATGGATATCTCATGTCGTTATAGTGTATTGACATATAGGGATATAACCGACTTTTGTTCTCTGCTTCTGTCGATTCGATTGGATTTCGAAGATAGATGACGGGGTGCAAGATGGTTTGGGTGGGCCAAACGGATCCCACCAGAGCCGGGATCGAATCATGGAAGCCCGGCTGAAGCCGGCTGAGGGGAATAACAGAGGTCGCCCACCACCGACTGAAGTCGGTGGCAAACAATAATACTGCCTGGCTGGAGCCGGCATGGAATCCGCGGATTCCGTCATGGACCCAAGATGACGGGATGGGATGGGTATGGTTTGACATGAACGGCGAAGTAACCGCACTCAAAAGGGCGACCCGGTGGCCTGAGTTTGTGTGCTCAGGCTACCGGGTCTTGGGTGGAGTGGGTTTATTTGCACTGCTCAA
>CAYXGR010000490.1:0-2591 GCA_964464525.1 uncultured Planctomycetaceae bacterium | reverse complement strand
TGCCTTGATCTGAAGAAAGGGCTTGGGGATGCCGGAATCGGAGGCAGACCAGCCGTCCTTGAACCGGGCCTCGACGACGAATGAATAGGACTGGCCGATCTCCAACCGATCGGCCTGGAGTGTGGCCGAGACCGTGACGACATCATCGGGCGGATTCGGCGCCGACAGAACCAGGGGAACCAGAATCGCGGCAATCGAGTAAACCATACGAGAATCTCCGGGATAGGGACAAGCGGTTGTGGACCGTCTTAACGCAGAATGGAACATGCATGAGCCATCCACGAGACTAATCGCAAACACGTTCTCAGAGCGGAACCTCAGCGGCCCGCGACTTATTCCTTGACATGATACACGAAACGCGGATGGTGTTGACAAACCGGAATCACGAAGGAGATCGGAATCCATGGCTCGAAAGGTGCTCCACTTACTCGCGCAACGCCCCTTATTGACAGGAAGCGGCGTATCACTCGACGCGGTGGTCCGCTGTGCTTCGCGTGCGGGTTGGGACCAGCACGTTGTGGTCGGCGTGCCGCGCGAAGATCCACACCCCACAGTCGGGGGACTGGAACCCGAGCGAATCCATCCATTGTTGTTCGAAACCAAGCCCCTCAACTTTCCGGTGCCGGGCATGAGCGACGTGATGCCCTATCGCAGCAGCCGGTATTCATCGCTGAACACACAACAATTGGCGGCCTATCGCGCGGCATGGCGGACGCACATCGGCGAGGTCGTGTCATCGTTTCAACCGGACGTGATCCACAGCCGCCATATCTGGCTGCTGAGTTCGATGATCAAAGACATCGCCCCGAACACGCCGGTCGTCACCCAATGCCACGCGACCGGGCTTCGCCAGATGCGGCTTTGCCCACACCTGTCGGAAGAAGTATGCCGGGGCTGCGCACGGAACGACGCGTTCTTCGTATTGCACCATGGGCACGCCGACACGCTGGCGGATCAGTTACGCATCGAGCCGGACAGGATTCACGTCGTGGGTGCGGGCTATCGTGATACGCTGTTCCACAACCGAAATCGGAGCCGAGGAAGTGGTACACGAATTGCGTACGCCGGCAAATACAGCCGCGCGAAGGGATTGCCCCAACTGCTCGATGCGGTGGAACGGCTCTCGGCACGCGATCCCGATCTGCGCTTGCATGTTGCGGGAGACGGGGCGGGCTCGGAGGCGGATGGCATTCGGGAACGCATGCGAAAGATGGGCGAGCGCGTCGTGATGCACGGACAAATCGAACAGGCAGCGCTGGCCGATCTGTTCCGATCGAACGATGTGTTCGTGCTGCCGTCGTTCTACGAGGGATTACCGCTGGTATTGGTGGAAGCGGCGGCCTGTGGGTGTCGGCTGGTGTGTACGGACCTGCCGAGCGTTCGCGCCGGTCTGGGGTCGGCATTCGGCCGGTTGGTCAATTGGGTTCCCATGCCCCGGCTGATCGGGCCGGATACGGCGGTCGACGAGGACCTGCCGGCGTTCGTGGATCGGTTGGCGGCGACACTTGCCGGCGTGATCGAATCGGGTCCGATCGATACGGCCCACGAACAAGTCTCCACGATTCTCGATGCCTTTACCTGGGACGCCGTCTTCGCCCGTATCGAAACGATCTGGCAATCGTTGGCAGATGGACACGATTGAACGGCGCGGCCGGCGTCAGGGTGTCAGGAACGCGTCGACGAACAGTTGAACATCGCCGCCATCGACCACCGCATCGCAGTTCAGGTCCGATCGGGTCGCATGGGCCGGGTTCGACGCAGGATCGAGCAAAACGGCGACGAATGCGGTGACGTCGTCGAAATCCTCGTCCAAGTCGCCGTCGATATCAACGCCGGGCGCCCCGGGGATGCTCGCGGCGTTGGCCGGATTGCTACAGGCATCGATTTCGTCGCGGTCGAAGAAGCCGTCGAGGTCGCGATCGATGCCGATGCGGATCTGCGAGCCGCTCGGGACGACGGTATACGTCAGCTCGCTGCCGGACGCGGCCAGGCCCTGCAATTGGTCGGCGGTATGAAACTCGGCAACGCGATCGGACTGAAAACGGCCCGCGCCGGTGTAGGTATAGCCGCGCTGAAGACCAGCCTGATTCCCTTTGACGACGAGGCCCACGTTGCCCGCCTCGGCCTGCACAATCATGTCGGCAATGAGCGCCAATTGACCGGGGGCGGGAGTGCCGGCATCCACCAGGGTGGTCTGCCAGCCGACGGCGGCAGGGGAATCCAGGCTCGCCGGGCCGGGCGGTTCAAGCGGATTATTCGGTGAACCGAGCGGCAGGTCGGAACCCGTGAATGCCAGCATGAAGGCGACCATGTCGGCCGTCTGCTGATCGGAGACGAGGTTGAAGACCGGCTCATTCACGAAGCGGGCGATGGAATCGATGCTGCCGTCGTGGAGGAAACCGAATCCGGCGGTGTTGGTCTGCTGCGTCAGTTCGAAACCGACCTTCTCGTAGAGGTTGCGAAGCTGGGGAATCTTCATACTAATGTTGGTCGAGCCGTCCACCGAGACGATGGCGTGGTGACGCTCGCCGTTGGGACCGGGCGGGATCGGCTGAAAGACGGGCGGGAAGCCGACAAAGGTGCCGTCCGCC
>CAYXGR010000489.1:0-2627 GCA_964464525.1 uncultured Planctomycetaceae bacterium | reverse complement strand
CTGACCCCTTTGATCAAGCCAAGGCGATCTCGCCCTTCCATGCGTATTCAATGCAATACTTTGCCCACGGAATAAACCTCAAGCGCGACCTGGCAATGCGCTTGTTGGACGCCTGGCAAATGCCATACGTGTTATCATGAATGCGTTGAAGCGCGTCGTCGATCTCGTCCAACATCGCCTCTTTATTCTCAAGTAGTCGATAGGTGAGTTCCTGCTCCCACGTGTCACTCCCTCGTTCGGCCATGTGGATCGGCATGGATGATGAGCCCGTGCTCTCGCCCGAGCTGTTCATGCACTTCGCTGCGTCATGCAGGCTGCCAAGATCGTCTAGCAGCTCGCGCCGTTTCTCGAGGAGTATCTGGCGGAATTTCCCCAATTCTTCGGGCGTGAAGCGACTCGACCTCTCCGAGGTTGCCTTGAAATAGGGAAGCTTTCGCTGGCTCCGACTCTGAGATTGACCCAATGATCGACCGATTTTCTTCAGATTTTTCTTTATCATCTAAACACCCTGGTTGTCCATCGCCCCCGGGCCGATTTCCTGGGAGGATCTTTGTTCGCGACTTTTTGCCTTCGACCGCTGCGCGGCCTGATCCAATCACCTTGGGATTCCCCTTTCAGATTCGTTTCCGGCATGACGGAAAAAACGGACAGGGAAGAGCACATACGACCGTCTTCCCCGGATTCAGTCTTGTCGTGCGGAGTCTCCCTCTTTCGATTGACACTCCTCCGTGAACTCAGAATCTCAAATCGCAGGGCATCGGTATTTCAACGCGTCGCACAGTCAATAATCAGGGTGGATCTCAGGCCAGAATATGGTTCCCAAGCACGTTCGCCGCGACCCAGACGCCCATGGCCAACGGCAGCAGGACTCGGACGTATCGCTTGAAGTGATCGGCACGGGCCGGTTCACCGGTCGCCGTCATGGCCGCACCGGATTGCTGCTCTATCCACCGGCCGCCGGCCATCAGTGCCACGACGATGACGAATGCCGCATCCCGTGGCGTGAACCAGCCCGCACGGGTTACGATCGAATAGGTGAGCAAGAGCATGAGCATCGGGCCAAAGACCATCCACATCAGCCTACCCAGCAACACAACGCCACTCCGGACTTCGCCGGCGCGCACTTCGTTATGGGATTCGGAGTTTATTTTCATTTTTCATCCCTCGTATGGCGACACTCTCACTGCTCTCGATGTTCGCCGGTGCTCCAATTCGGTCAACACCCTCCGGGTGATACGTTTCGCCGCCCGGCTTACGGCCACCTCCACTCCGACGTCTGTGACCTCGGCGCGAACCATCCCTCTGGGTACGATTCTGGCAACAATCCGGCAAATCGTACCGGCGCCGCCTCGCAGCCCATTCTCATCACCCAGGATGACTTCCACACGACGGATTCTCGGACCGAATCCACCGAGTGCGAATCTGAGGCGACGCTCGACAATGACCCGTTGGGCGTCGGTTAATTCCAGGTTTCTGGCGACTATCTGAATTTGCATCGTGTCCTTTCTGAAACGCCTCGTTCTGGTCCTGGTTATTTATACGCTGCCGCCTTCCCATCGGATAATAGATTATTTATCATTGACAGATAGAAATTCTCGATGTATCGTCCGTGTTATGGAATGGCTCAATTATCACCACCTGTTGTATTTTTGGGTGGTCGCGAAGGAGGGAACCATCGCGGCCGCATGCGAAAAGCTGATGCTCACCCAGCCGACGATCTCAGCCCAGATCCGGGCCCTGGAGAATGCCCTCGGTGAAAAGCTGTTTCGGCGCAGCGGGCGATACCTTGTGCTGACAGAAACCGGGCGAGTGGTCTACCAATACGCGGACGAGATTTTTTCGCTCGGCCGAGAACTGATCGACACATTAAAGGGCCGACCGACAGGCAGCCCGGTGCGCTTCAACGTGGGAGTTGCCGACGTGTTGCCCAAGCTGGTTGCGCATCAACTCCTCGAACCGGCCCTGAAATTGCCGGAACAGGTTCGGCTGGTTTGCTACGAAAATTCACAAGCGGAACTGTTGGCGAAGCTGGCGATCCACGAGTTGGACCTCGTCCTGTCCGAAAGCCCCATCGGTCCGGACGCCCATCTGCGTGCGTACAATCACCTGCTCGGTGAGTGTGGCGTCTCGATATTCGGCACGAAGGACCTGGCCGATTTGTATCGGCGACGCTTTCCGGCTTCGCTTGATGGGGCGCCATTCCTCTTGCCGACGAGCATCACGGCCCTGCGTCGGGAACTCGATCACTGGTTTGACACCGAGGACATTCGCCCCGTCGTGGTCGGGGAATTCGACGACAGCGCCTTGCTCAAGGTTTTCGGCCAGGCCGGCGCCGGTCTGTTCGCCGCGCCCGACGTCACCGAGAAAGAGATACGCAGGCAGTACGGCGTGCGCGTCATCGGCCGTGTGGAGTCCGTACAGGAACGGTTTTATGCAATTACTGTGGAAAGGAAGGTGAAGCATCCCGCGGTCATTGCGATTGCCGACGCGGCCCACGAGAAGCTCTTCGACTGAGGAGTAAAGGGGTCAGGCTACTTTTACGATGATGGATGATCTACGATTGCACGAAGCCCAGCCCCATCTGGATAAGATTGTGCTTCGACGACTGATCCATGTTATCATGTCCT
>CAYXGR010000488.1:0-2650 GCA_964464525.1 uncultured Planctomycetaceae bacterium | reverse complement strand
CGGTACTCGGTACTCCATGGCCGCGCTTCGCTTGGCCATGCCACCCGGTCGCTATACGGGCGCGGTTCTGATTGGTACACCGACTGTAGGGTTGAGATCGAGAAAGGATTCTCGATCCAGCTCAGGGTACCCGACATGGGGGCTGTGATTTGCTTCGGGGAACCGTTGCGGGCAGAATCCCCGTTTTCCCACGAGTCGCTGACCGGAGTGATCGATGAAGGAATTCACGGCGTTTACCCAGTGGTTCGATAGTGTCATCTGGTCCATCCCGCTGTTCTTTCTGCTGCTCGGCTGCGGACTGCTCTTCTCTATCGTCACCAAAGTCGTGCAATGGCGGGCGCTGACGCATGGTGTCAACTGCATCCGTGGCAAGTTCGACAACCCCGATGATCCCGGCCATATCTCCCACTTTCAGGCGCTCTGCGCCGCCCTCTCCGCGACGATCGGCCTCGGCAACATCGCCGGCGTGGCCACGGCGGTCACGATCGGCGGTCCCGGCTCGGTCTTCTGGATGTGGGTCGTGGGTCTGTTCGGCATGGCCGTGAAGTTCGTGGAATGCTCGCTCGCGACCATGTATCGTGACGAGCGGGATGTGCCCGACCCGAGCGCCCCGGCGCTGATGGAAAAAGATGCCGAGGCCCGAACGCTTGAATATCGGGGTGAACAACCGCCGTCGCCGGGGGCGGTTGAGCTGGCTCGGGGCGAGGTTCGCGGCGGACCGATGTGGTACATCCAAAAGGCCCTCGTCGATCCGTTCAAGGCCAAGGGTCATCCGGCGTGGATGCTTTTCAAGGTGATGGCGGTCGTCTATGCGATCGTGATCGCCGTGGCATCCTTTGGCGGCGGGAACATGTACCAGTCTTGGAATGTGGGTGATACGGTGTTCGCCACGTTCGGTTGGGATCAGAAAATAACCGGGGCCGTGGTTGCCTTTCTCGTCTCTCTGGTCATCATCGGCGGGATCAAGCGCATCGGGGCGGTCGCCAGCCGACTGGTCCCGTTTATGTGCATTGTCTATGTTCTGGGCGCGCTGGCCGTTCTGCTTCAGAACGCCACGGCGATCCCCGAGATGTTCGGCCTGATCTTCAAGTCCGCCTTCAGCCAGATCGCGGGCGAGGGGGCCTTCGCGGGGATCGGCGTCTATGCCGCCTTCGAGGTGGGGCTGAAACGGGCCCTGTTTTCCAACGAGGCCGGACAGGGCTCGGCGGCGATTGCCCATGCCGCCGCGAAGACCGACGAACCCATCCGCGAGGGCGTCGTTGCGGCGATGGGGCCGTTTATCGATACGATTATCATCTGCACCATGACGGCCCTGGTGATCCTCAGCACCGGCGTGTGGAAGCGGGCGCCGGTCGGGACGATCGCCGGGATAGACGGCGATGTGCTGACCGTGGCCATGACACCATCGGAGAAAATCTCACCGAAGCTTCGCGATCCGCACTACGCCGACCTTGCGGACAAGGATGTGAACCTGTGGGTTCTGGTCGAGCGTCCGAATGGCTCGGCGCCGGTGCGGCTGAGTGCAACCGCGGCCGATCTGAATGGTCGACCGGCGGCGGAACTGGCGGGAATGGCGACCTTCACAATGGCATTGACGCGCGAGGAGGAGAAGGGCGACCCCGAGGCATTTGCCCATCGGCGCTCGCTGCTGGCGGAGGGGCAGCCGGTCCACCTGGGGCTGGACGGGGCGCAGATCACCCGTTTCGCGCTGGATACGCTGGGTGTGGGCGTCGGCCGATGGATCATCGTTATTGGTGTTTGTCTGTTTGCGTTCAGTACGATGATCAGTTGGAGCTATTACGGTGAAAAGGGCACGGAGTATCTCTTCGGCACATCGGCGATCCTGCCGTACAAGATTCTGTTTGTCATTGCCATCTTCATGGGCTGCATCATTCCGGAGTTCAAGACCGTCTATAACTTTTCCGACGCGATGACGGGGTTGACCGTGTTTTGCAATCTGCCGGTCTGCCTGCTCCTGTTGCCGACGCTGTTGCGCGCGGCGAGTCGCTATTTTGGGCGATTGGACGACGGCAAGATGCCACGGACACGATGAGACGGAGTTGCGAGTTGCGAGTTACGAGTTACGAGTCATCCGGCGGGTTTATATGGCCGTGTGTGATTCTGGAGCACGATCGTGTTCTCGTGGCCGCACGGGCTGAAGCCCGTGGCTCTTTATTGCTGCTCGAACGTTGATCTATCCCCCTCTAACGATTAGACTGATTTGGCAATCGAATGCCGGGATTCGCTTCGCCCGGCCAACCGTTGACAAATCTGAACGATGAGGGAGATCGCCATGTTTCGTCCCACTGTGCTATGTTTTCTGGGGTGTGTTCTGGGTGTCTGCGCGGGCTGCGAGCGGGCGAGTGAGCCGGTCGGTCGGGCCGCCGTGGCGAATGCCGGCCTGATGCCCGGCCCCGATGCCGGATTTGAATCGATCTACGTGGTGAACCAAAGCGAGGTGAAGCTTGTTTCGGCGCGTCAGATTTCCTACGAACCGCTTGAATCATTCGTGAAAGAAGACGCACCCCGACGATCGCGGGCGACGCCACGGGCCGGAAAATCTCGCACGGCGGAGAAGCCGAAGAGCTTCGTGGGCAAGACCCGGGCATTACTCTCCGGGCTTTTGGGCCGGAAAGGGGCCGATAGCGGG
>CAYXGR010000487.1:0-2650 GCA_964464525.1 uncultured Planctomycetaceae bacterium | reverse complement strand
AACGCCAACGGCATCCCCGACGAATGCGACGGCTTCATCGACACCACGCCGCCGGAGATCAACTGCGAAATCGTCTCCGCCCCGGAGGATGATAGCGATGACAATGGAGATAATGAGGGTGGAGACGACGAGGAAGGTGAGGACGGAGACGATGGCAGCGGCAGCAATTCCGGCGGAAATGACGACAGCCACGTAGGGTGGGCACCGCCCACCACTCCAACGGGCTGGACCGAGAATCCCTTCTCGGTCCCGAACGGTCAAATCGACACAATCATTCAGACCGGCTTTGGCCTCATCGCCCCCCCCGGCAGCCAACGCCACGAAATCCCCATCTCCGACGTGGGCTACGACGGCCCCGTCATGATCCTCTTCGACGCCACCGACGATTGCAGCGAAGTCACCCTTTCGGCCATCCTCGACATCGGCTGCGAGCAAATCCCCATCGAAAATGGCACCCTCATCGACTTCGAGTGTGGGGAGGGCGATGACAGCGACGACTGCGAGGCGGAGGAGGAAGACGGCATCCTCGAAATCGAAGCCGCCTCCGCGATCATCACGGTCACCGCCACCGACGAGACCGGCAACACGTCAACCTGCGAGATCATCCTCTGCTCGCCCCCCGACGACAGCGACGATGCCCCGCCCGGCGCCACGGGCGACCTCGGCGGCCGTCCCACCCAAAACCGACCCCGATTAAACGAAGATCAACCCAACAGTGCGGCCCAACAAAAACCTCGCTGACAGACCGAAAATCGACCCTCAAAAGGACCGATAAAATCCCCCATAACAAATGCCGCCAAGAGCATGCGGACATTGATATAATTACTTATATAAAAACAAGTTATAAGAATTATGACCCCAAGATGACCGGACAACACGGACACATTCGAGATTCTCAGTGATCAATCTTCAGACGCATCCCCGTAATCCGCCCCTCAAACACCATCTTTCCCTCAACGAAGGCCTGAATATCGCACACAAACTTCCGCGATCGTCGGGAAACCGCCTGCGCCACAAAGATCACCCGCGCCGGCGGATAAACCGAATCCCGGAACTTCGCATTGTCGATCCCACCGAAGCCCATAATACGAGTATCGTCTGGGAACACTAGATGAACCGCGAACGCACAGATCTGTGCCGCGCTCTCGATCATCAGCACACCGGGAAAGATGGGTTGTTGCGGCATATGCCCGCGACACCACCATTCGTCTTCCCGAATATCCCGATAGGCGGCAAAGGTTCCCGCCTCGATGTCCGCATGGAGAAAGCCATCGAGTTGAGCGAACTCGTACTGCTGAGGCAGAATGGTATAGAGCTGATCGCGTGTGTATAGAAGATTCCCACAGTCGAATGAGGTGGGCTCAAGAATGTTCGACGGAGGCATACACAAGGTTCCCGAACCACGCACGGCGGTTGCAGATCGTGGAAAAACCACCCTTCACGCCAAGCCAGGGATACCCGGGAATCGGTCAGGAGGCTTCGCCGTGATGATTCCGCGCGGAGTCACCGAATCGGATTGTCAGACTCTAATGGATGAGAGAACCCAAACGTCGCGCAGCGCACGTTCCAGCCCAATCACACCAACAACCCCACGATAGATAAGCGGGGGGTGAGCATGTCGCGTTTTTCTAGGGTTCAGACGATCGAACTTCCAGGATGGTCTTTCGGACAACCTGGGCGGCATTTTTGATGTCCTGCATCGCCTTACGTACCCGCGTGCCGGCCGCTTTGTTGCCGCCTTCGGCCTTGGCTACATCCTCGGCACAGGACTCGATGAGTTGCTTGAGCTGTTCATATTCCTGCATCTGCGTGATCTCCCGACAGGTTCGAGCGATTAATTCCGGACTGGTCCGATTGACGCGGTGCCAGCCGCACCTCACTGATCGAAGCGGCAGTCTAGCAAAGCCCGTCGGAGCCTGCAAACCCCAAAACCGAAAAAATCGTCGATTCCGACCAATTATCGCGGTCCCCACCCTATCCCGTCGGTCCCCACGTATCCTGCCGGTCTCCGTCAAATCCTGACGATCTCCGTCAAATCCTGACGATTCACATAAGTTCACGTAGGACGGCCAGTGATCCACCTTGGGGAGCATCGGCGTCCCGCCGGTACGAATCCCAAAGAGCCGCGGATTTCAGTCCGCGCGGCCACACATCCACCCATTATGCTCCACTTAGCCGGATTTTTAGTTTGCCACCGACTTCAGTCGGTGGGATGTGCCCTTCACAACGACCCTCAGCCGGCTTCAGCCGGTCTTTCAGGACTCAATTCCGGCGAACGAGGTTCCACCCTCGTTCACGGGGTTTCCCCGCTGAAAGCGGGCTTTAAGCCCGGCCCCTTGGGACCGGTGAAACGCACCCCCAATGCATTCAACCCGTTTCAAAGGGCTTCCTGATAGAAAGTTGCTGGCGACCGGCAACTGACAACTGGAATAGCTTGGAACGACACCCGCCGATTGTGTCATGGACTACAACCACTACCACGAATAAAAAGGGCCTTGCCGAACAACTCGTTTTGGGTTAGCCTGCATCGCTCGAAATCACAGTTAGTCCTACACTGTTGACGCAATACGGAATGGAAGGGTGCTCCCGTGCATTATCCCCATCGGATCAGCAAGGTAAAACGATATCGAAAACAGGGATTTCGCGCCCG
>CAYXGR010000486.1:0-2651 GCA_964464525.1 uncultured Planctomycetaceae bacterium | reverse complement strand
AGGGTGGGGTAATCGAGCACAAATGGTCGGGTGCCATGCTTGCACGCCCCGGCCTCATCGGTCTCGAGTATGCATACCGACCACAAAGGTCTGATCAGCGCATGAGGAATTGATCCCATGGGAACGCGACGTATCAATCTGGATCTTTGTTGGCTCTGCCTCGTCATGGTTTGCGCACCGGCCGCTCACCCAGCAGTCGCCGATGAACCTCCAACCACACAACCGGCGGCTGACGCCCCCCTCCTCGCACCCTCCAACGAGATTCTACGCCTGTGGCAATCCGATGATCCCGAGTCTCATATCGAGGGCTTCGCCGCCTGGCACGCATGGCGATCCACGCTGGATGCGCCGCGTCGCCGCATGGCCAATCGCTTCCTCGCGCGGGACAAATGGTTCGACGTGCTTGCACACGAGGTGCTCTACGACATGGAGGGGCCAAGGCGACGACTGACGGCCTACAAGCTCCTGCGCCGACTCGGCGGACAACGGGTCTTTCCCTACTTTCTCTGGGGAATCGATAACGGAAATCCCGAACGCCATCTAGAGAAGTCGATTCTCTTTCATGCGCTGGACCCGATGCTCTCGCAATCGGGCTATATGAAAAACTTTTTTGCTCGACACGGCGATCCGAGCGTCCTTGCCCATCTACCGGACAACGGTGGCTGGTTTGCCGTGAAGCGACGAATTCAATCCCGCTGGGAGACAGACGGCCCCCCGCATCAGACCTGGAAGCCGCTGAAGGTCGAGGACTTCGAGGCAGACCTGTTGCACGACGATCCCGCCCGCCGACGATTGGCGATCCGCGCCTTGACTACCCATCTAAGCAGCGAGGGGATTGCCAAAGATGCGCGATATCGGACGCTCCTCGCCGATCCCGATGAAACGGTCCGACTCGCGGCCACCCGAGCGCTCACGGCTCGATCCTGCCCGGCGGCACGCGGTCGCCTGAAGCGTATGGTCGAGAATTCGCACGAACCAACCCAGATTCGAAGGGCCGCACTCTACGCCGTCGCCCGCTGCGGCAAGGCCCCAACATGGACGGCGGAGTGGATGATCGAGGGCCTGGCCGAGTGGCCCGATGCCCTGGACGAGGCGGTCATAGACTGCCTGGTGCTATTGCGACCGAAAGAAGAGATGGATCGGCTGAAGTATTGCGCCCGACTCGACGCCCTGCTCGAGGGGATCAAGGACGAACGGACAAGGCGTGTCACCGTCGCCGCGGCTCAAGAGTTGGAGCCATAGAAGAGCAGGAAGCCCCACCACGCAGCGAGCCGAAACCCGCGATTCACCCCAAAAAAGGTCCGATAAAATCCCCCATAACAAATGCCACCACACCCCAGCCGGACATCACCTTAAACCATTGCAGTGTAATGAATTATATATTTTTCCAAACCCAAATGACCGGACAACACGGACACATTCGAAAAACCGGGCACGCTTCAGACAGATCCCGCTCTCAGAGCCGCTCGTCGACCGCGGTCGATCGGGTAAGTTGAAGTGACCGATTCCCCCGGAGTTGCCCGATGCGACCCGCGAACTTATTTTTACCCTCGACCTGCAGCACGAATTCCCGATCGATCAGCTTGTCCAGTTTGATAATGTCCCCCGGCGACAGCGAGAGCAGATCTCCGACGGTTATCTGCGTCTGACCGAGATAGGCGCAGAGCTTGATGTTGGCATGACGAAGGTTCTTAGTCACGCAATCCGCCTGATCGGAGCTTCCGGCACGATGGGAATAGGCCAGCCAGTTCTGAGCACCCAGTTTCCCGATGACCGGTTCGATCACGTTGAATGGGATACAAATGCTCATCGTGCCCGCTCGGGCGCCGATCTTGATCTCGAATCCAATGACGACCACGACCTCATTGGGAGCCACGATCTGAACCAGGTGAGGGTTGCTCTCGCAACCCGTGATCTCAAACTCGACCTGCACCAGATCGGCCCATGCCTCGGCAAGGTTTCCGAGCGCCCGATTAATAATGCGGCCGACCAGTCGATCTTCGATGGCGGTCAATGGACGCTGAGGGATGAAGATCTCCGCGTTGGTACCGCCCAGCAGCCGATCAACGATCGGAAAAACGATGAGCGGGCTGATCTCCAGACACAACTGACCCTCCAGCGGCTTGGCAGACAGCAAGGTGAAACACGTCGGGCTCGGCAAAGAGTGGATAAACTCGCTGTAGGTCAACTGTTCGGTGGTGGCGACGCGGGTTTCCACGATCGAGCGAAGAAAACCGGATAGTGATGCGCCAAAATTCCGGGCGAAGCCCTCATGGATCGACTGCAAAGCCCGCATCTGGTCCTTGCTGACCCGCTCCGGCCGCTTGAAGTCGTATAGGCTGACATCGCGATTGGTCTCCATCGGGGCGCCCGCCATCGACGCGGCACTATCGACGTCACCGGTCGAGACGGCATTCAGGAGTGCATCGACTTCGCCCTGATCGAGTATATCAGCCATATATTTCCACTCGTAAGGCCCTGTAAAGGCAATAATTGCGCGATTTAACCGCAGAAACTGCCTTCATATCGGACAGGTTTAAGGCGGGGCTTGAACGAGTGGTCGCAAGTTGCATCCACTTCCAAGCAGGCCCCCCCATTCCCAGCCCTACTTGTGCGGATTTGAATGTGTTCGACAAATGGTGGATTATAAG
>CAYXGR010000485.1:0-2656 GCA_964464525.1 uncultured Planctomycetaceae bacterium | reverse complement strand
ATCCATCACCCGCATCATCAATCGCAAGAAACACATCTTCGAGATGTATCGAGAGCGGGAAGACGGAAAGATGGCAAAGGTCCTGGAAATCACCTATACGAGGCGGAGGAAATAATCGCGCAATCCCACTTTATGTGTATAACGAACAACCCCGGGCAGGTCTGCCCGGGGTATTCGTCGTACCTGAAAACCATCTGATCCGGTCCGTGGTTTTCAACTGGTATCAAACACCTGTTGCGATGGATTCTCAACCAAACGCACGACAGTTACATGCGATGCGATTCTTCTATTCACGCACCCGCGTCCGCGACGTCTTCCACTTCTCCGGCGACAAACGATCCTGATCGATCTTCTCGTCGTTCATCCGAAGCGCGATTTTGCCGGTTTCGCCGGCGACATGGGTGAACTCCGCACGGGTCACGTTTTGTCTCACGGGATCATAGCGAATGCGCAATGTTAGATTGCTGAGAATATCCGTGAAATCGATCACCCCCCACGCCGTTCGATCTTCGGCAGTCACCGGCACCGTGACGCCCAGCCCGTGGACCACCCAGTTCCGATCGCTCAGCTTCTCTACTTCAACCGATTGGGCTGATGGTTCCAATTGGGCGACGACCTCTTCCACCGTTATCTTTCCATCGCCGCCGATACTCGCCGTGAAGCGACTTAGGGCAACTCGCTGCGGAGTGGTCAGCGGGCTACCAGTATCGGAGTACGTCGTCCCAATCATATTCGTCACCGGATTATAATTGATCCGTACTTCCACCTCGGGCCACGCCTCCGAATCCACCGGCTCCGTTGCTCCACCGTTCAGCGGCTCAAACCCCTGCGCGATCAGGATCCAATCCGAGCCTTCCGAGCGCCGCACCTGAACCATCTTCGCCGACCGCTGCAACCGCTCGATCAACGTCTCGCTCGATCGCTCGTCTCCGAAGGACAAGAGCATCCGCATCAACTCGCCGATGAATTCGCGTTGCTCCTGGGGAAATCGGTACGTAACCCCGCCGCTGCCGCCGAAACTCAGGGCCAGAGGGATTGAGCCGAACTGTCCAACGGGGTTTTCCTTCTCTGCCTGCCATTTTCGCCCCAAATACAGATCTTCCGTGGGCGTCACCTTGGACTTCCCAAGATTGAAGAGGTTAGCAAACAAACCACCCATACCGCCCGAGCCGCGGATAAAATGCCACCACGTCTCCGGCGTCTGACAGGTCACGGCCACGCAGTCGAGATCGTTATACGCGGCGTTGTCGCTTTTCAGGAGCACGTGTAACTCGTTGTAGATCGTGTCGTCCTCGCGGCCCTGCGCATCGGCGCCTCTTCGCAGATACGCCTGACCGCTCACCTTCAGATTCCCGAGATCAATGCCCTCGGTTTCGATCCAGACCGATTTCGCCAATGCCTGCTTGAAACTTTCGAAAATCATGGCGGCGGAGACCGGCTGAGCGCCCGCGATGCCCAGCCAGATGAGCAGGACAACAGAGGCCGCAATCGCACTCATAGTCATAAATGTGGCTACCTTGTGTCGTTTCATGAGAAAGACTCCTTGATTGAGGACATGGACGCGCGCCGTCAATCGCGGCGCCTTCCAACGCGCTTGTTGTTGTTCGTTCGGCTCATTCGGAAGAGTCAGCCGCCGGCTGATCTTGCGGAGGTTGCCGTCCATCATATGATCCTGTTTCTCGTCGTATGTCTTCATGTTACCAATCCTCTACTTCTCCAATCCACTCAGCGCGGTCCTCAATGATTGCCGCGCTCGATACAGTCTGCCCTCTACGGCCCGAGTGCTGATACCCAGCACCCTGGCCAGGTCCGCTTGAGATTCATCGCGGAAGTAATACCCGATGATCAGTTCCTGTTCGTCGTGTGACACAGTCGTCAGCGCCAGCAGCAATTGATCTCGAATCTCCTTCCGCTCCAGAACCTCTGAGGGTAATTCCTCACTGACCAAGCGTTCCGAAATCTTCGCAGCCAGCGCCGGATCGGTAATCGGTACGGTATCCGGCCGCAGGGAATGCGTTCGCCAATGGGCGCGAATCAGGTTCTTCGCGATGCCTCGTAGCCAGTATTCCATTTCCACGGCGGGAATCCGAGACGGGTGCTTTCGCTCATGTAGCGATGCCTGTAGCCACAATTGCTGCATCAGATCGTCCGCGAGGTGGGAATCCTCGCCGGTCCTGACAATGAAATAGCGGTACAGGCTTCGGCTACAGCGATCGAACACGGCTTCAAGATCGATTTGGATATTGCCGGCTGATTCCAACACGACCGGAAGACTACTCGCCATGTCCAACACCGTCATCTGAAGACTCCCACGCTGCGGATCCTTCGCCCCTCACCCCATTAAATGCGCCAGCCATTCAGACCCCACGCAGGAATTTGAGTAACATTTCAAAAATGGGGGCAGTTCGAAGGGGAGGCGTCGTAATAGAATTCCGGTTTGATACCATCGACGAGATCAGATTTTGCGTCGGAATCCTGGGCTTGGAGAAGACAATTCAAATGGGGATCGTTCCGATGAGTCCAGGGGAATCGCTTGATCAAATCGACCCGTGAAGGGTATCATCTTGATATGCCGAGCAGGGAGCGCATCGTCATGACGAACCGCCGCACCGCCTTCACCCTCATCGAACTCCTCGTCGTCATCAGCATTATCGCC
>CAYXGR010000484.1:0-2659 GCA_964464525.1 uncultured Planctomycetaceae bacterium | reverse complement strand
CATCCAGCGGTGATAGTACGCGATGTTGTGGAGCGAGACCAGTATCGGCCCGAGCATCTCACCAGCCAGGAAGAGGTGGCGCAAATAGGCCCGCGAGAAGTGTTTGCAACAGTGGCAGCCGCAGGCTGCGTCGAGGGGTCGCTCGTCTAGCCGATACTTCGCGTTGCGGAGGCGGATGAATCCGTCGTCTTTGAAGGCGAACGAGTTGCGACCATTCCTCGTTGGCAGGACGCAGTCGAACATATCCACTCCGGCGGCGACGGCGCGGATGATGTCGAGCGGTCGGCCGACGCCCATCAGGTAGCGGGGCCGGTTTTCGGGGAGCCGGTCGGCGAAGCTCCGGAGAAAGTCGTGCATCGGGTCCGGCCCCTCGCCGACGGAGAGACCGCCGAGGGCATATCCGGGGAAGTCGATTTCGACGAGTTCGTCGAGGCAACGCTGTCGCAGGTCGAGGTCGAGCCCGCCCTGGACGATGCCGAAGAGGGCCTGGTCATTTCGCGATTGGGCCTGTTTGCACAGCCCGGCCCATCGTACGGTACGATCTACTGCCGTCTTCAATTCCGCCGGGTCGGCCGGCAGGGCGGGGCACTGGTCGAAGGCCATGATGATGTCGGCGCCGAGGTGTTCCTGGATTCGGATCGCCGAAGCCGGGTCCAACCGGACGGGGGCGCCGTCGATGTGCGATCGGAAGGAGACGCCGGCGTCGTCGACGTGGTTGAGGGTGGCGAGGCTGAAGACCTGAAAACCACCGCTGTCGGTGAGGATGGGTCGGTCCCACGACATGAAGCGGTGGAGACCGCCGAGTTCGGCGATGGTCTCGGCGCCGGGCCTCAAGTTGAGATGGTAGGTGTTGGCGAGCAGGACGGAGGTACCGGCCTCGGCGAGCTGCGTAGGGGAGAGTCCCTTGACGGATGCGCGGGTGCCGACCGGCATAAATACAGGAGTATTTATGTCGCCATGCGGCGTGGCGAATCGCCCGATCCGGGCCGCAGTCCTGTCTTCACGCTGAATGATCTCGAATTCAAACAAATTTTATATGGATCTCTGTTTCAAGCTTCGGTGCGTGCGGAACACACCCGCAACGCACTTGCGGTCCCAACAAACGGGACACTGAGCGTCGTGTGCGCGCAGCTAAAAAAGGGGCAGGCACGCAGCCATCGAAGAGGACGGCGGGCTTGCTTGACACCGTGTCATGACGGCCTCTATACTAACATGTCTTGGCACAATGATAAACGTGCCATGCAGGGGTGCCGCGTCTTCTTCGCAGGCCGGATTATTCTTTTGCACTGAGACGCGGTGATGATTGAACTCATCGCTGGAGAGGTAGTTCGTTGGCGAAGCGCAAGGACACTAAAAAAACCGAACAATCGGCTTCGGCCAGCCGCGACCGGATCGTCAAGCTCAAGGCGTCGGCCCGTAAATTGAATCGACGGCTCGCCTCGGCCGCGTCCGATACGGCGGGATCCGGCAACAACGGTTTCGGCCCATCCTCGCTTCCATCCTCGCTTCCCAAGACACAGTTGACTCCGGCTGAGCTGGAGGCCTTCAAGGGACGGCTTCTGGAGAAACGCCGTCAGATTCTCGGCGATGTTGACAGCATGGAAAGCGAGGCCCTGGGGAAAAATCGTTCCTCCGCCGCCGGTGATCTCTCCATGATGCCCATCCATATGGCCGATATTGGAACAGACAACTACGAGCAGGAGTTCGCCATCGGTCTGATCGAGTCCGAGCGCGAGACCCTCAAGGAGATCGACGCTGCCCTGAGGCGTATCGCCGACAGCACCTACGGCATCTGCCTCAAGACGCATAAGCCCATTTCCAAGGCGCGGCTTCGTGCCAAGCCCTGGGCACAGTATTGCATTGAGTACAAACGCGCCCAGGAGCATTCCGAGCGGCGAAAAATCTAATTCGAGAACCCCATCCGCCGCCCTTGCTCCCCTGATAAGGCGCACAGTGCGGTGAAGAACACCGGATGTTCATGTCTGAGCCTGATTCCGCCCCATTCAGCCCTGTAGGCCACACGACGCCGATTCCCCATCTCGATCGAATGGCGATGGGGCACATGCCGAGCCATCTGCGGCTCTGGCTGGTGACGGCGCTGGGGCTTGCCGCCGATCTCTGGACCAAGGAATGGGCCTTCGGATCGCTGACCAGCAGTGAATCCCGCGTGGTCATCAAGAACCTGTGCAACCTGCAACTGTCGCTTAACCCCGGCGCATTGTTCGGCATCGGCGCGGGGATGGCCCCGATCTTTGTTACCGCCTCGGTTCTCGCGCTGCTGTTCGTTCTTTATCTGTTCGCCAATTCGGGTTCAAGACGATGGTCGATGCACCTCGCACTCGGCCTGGTGCTGGGCGGGGCACTTGGAAACCTGTGGGACCGGACCACGCAGGAGGCCTACGTCGCCCGGTTCGCCGACGGTCGCCGGGTCGTCGGCACCCTTCACGGCGAACCCTCGGAGTCGGGGGTGATGCTCGGCGATTTCCCCGATGGTCAAAACCCTCGATTCTTCAACGGGCGGCTGGACTCGGACGCATCGGGTGTGCAGCCGGTCGTCCGCGACTTCATCCGCATCGAGGCGAAGATCAACGGCTATCACCTCTGGCCGTGGGTCTTCAACATCGCCGACGCGTTGCTGGTCTTCGGCGTCGGGATTCTG
>CAYXGR010000483.1:0-2685 GCA_964464525.1 uncultured Planctomycetaceae bacterium | reverse complement strand
ATGGCACCCTGCCGTTTCTTTGGGGATGCGGTCGCTGAATGCTCGTAGGTGGATTGGTCTCAGGGTTGGAAACTGTTTCATCGTGATGGGTGTTGCGCGGACAGGAAAAAAATGCGCTTCGTGAGGGGCGCATATCCCGCCGATAACTCAGAAGACTTGATCCCGCCTCGCCGACGACCTTCATAAGGCCGGGGGCGGATCGAGATGGACAGTCCGCCATGGATGGCGGGTTCGTGGACTTCCTTGGATGTGCAATGGAAGTTCGCGGGTGCGAGGCTCAGGATGAGCAAGTTATCAATCCTTCCAATTCGCGCAACACTTGCCGGGCGTTGGCAAATTCCGACGCTCGTTGCCGGGCTCTGTCTCTTCTCAAGCGGTCTGATCCGGATCGCAGCCGCCCATGAAACAGTCACTTTTGAGCAACATGTCGATCGGGTCCACACCCTCCAACAAGCCGGTGCGCTGACACGGGCCAACGCCTATCTTTTGTATTTACTTAAGGATCCGGAGCGACCGGCCCTGGAACGGGGAGAGTTGCACCGCCTGGTGGTCGGCACGATCCATCTTGCCGAGACGCGCTATCAAAAACACAAACCGGAGAATCGCCGGGCAATCATTCAGAACTTCAACATGGCGGTTCGGTACGGCGCGGTGCCGCTCACGGCTGACTGGATCGCCCTGGGTGATGCGTTTCAATGGTCGGATCGTTCAGAGGACGCGATCGATGCCTATCGACAGGCGTTGCGGTTGAATCCGGCGCGAGCCGACCGGATTCATCGCCGCCTGTTTGCATTGCAAACCAAGCCGGGTGAATCCCTCACACCGACGGCTATGGCGGAATTGGACGCGATTCTCGAGGACGCTGCCGCATCACCCGGAAACTACCGATGGGCACTCGAGCAAATAGTGGAACGTCAGATCGAACGCGGAGAGACGGCGGAGGCGAAGGCCCTGATCGAAAAGGGTCGGGATCGATTGTCCGGGACCGGCGAAAGACCGGCGCTGGAATACTCGGAGGCCCTGTGCCTGGAGCGGGAGGGGCGTGGGGTCGAGGCGGAGGCCATTCTGAGATCGCTTCGCGACAACTGGGGGGTTCACGATGAACTGTGGGGCAAGGCGGGGTGGCTTCTGGGCCGGTTGCAGCAACAGGACAGTCGGCCACAGGTGGCCCTCTCGTTCTACGAGGAGGTATTGGATGCCTTTCAGGGTGGCGAACTGCATGATGTTTCCGAATTGGGGCGGGCTGAGTGTCTGGTGATGCTCGATCGACACGCCCGCGCGCTGGAAGTCTTCGATCGATTGAAACATGGATTGCTGGTCCGAACGGCGGCGACGGCGTTGGATCGCGATGCCATTCGTACCGAGATGACTACGATTGGCGAATCGCGAATCCTTGCCGGCGCGGGTGAACTGGGTATCCGTTACCTCGAGTCGGCCATGGAACTGGCGGACCCCTCCAATCTCAGGCAGCGGGCTTCCTATGTGGATCGTATCGCCGGGGCCCTGGTTCGGACTGCGCGCGACAAGCGGGCCGGCGGTGATTCCGCGGAAGCAGCGAAGGAGGCTCAGGCACTCTTCGAGCGGGCTGCGGAGATGTACCTGTCGCTGGCGGGCATCGAGCCTTTTGATGTGGATGCCTCGACCCGGGCGTTGCGGCTGGCATCCGACAACTTTGACGCGGCGGGCCGGATCGAACGGGTCATCGAGGTGTTGACACGATTTGTTCGCGAATACCCCAAGCATCGTGATCGGGCGACGGCGCTGTTGCGCTTGGGCCGGTCGATGGAGGCGATGGGGAATCTGCCCGGGGCCATCGCCTCGTATGACACACTCATCAAGTCCTATCCTCGATGGCGTGAGGCCCTGGCAGCCAAGGTCCCGTTGGCCGGATGTCTGCTGGACTCGGGTGGGGAACAGGCCGCTCGGGGCGAGCAGCTTCTGATCGAGATCGTGGATGACCGGGGGCCCGATCCTTTGTTTACGCCACAGGCGCGTGAATATCGTGAGGCGTTGATTCTTCTGGGGAGCTATTACGGACGTGTGTCCGAATCGGCGGCGCCCGGCCATTTCGAGAAGGCGATCACCCGCCTGGAGGATGCGATCGCCTTGTATCCCGACGATCCGTCGATCCCGAAGATGCGATTTCTTCTGGCGGAGGCCTATCGGCAAAGCGCGCGGGTGATTCTCGATGAACCGGAGGCGGGGGCCGACGACGCGACTCAAGTTGAAGCAAGTCGGCGGCTATCCGCGGCGCTTCTGAACTATCGGGTGGTCAAAGACATGCTGGCCCGGCAGGACGCGACGTCGCTGACGGAACTGGAGGAAAGTACCCTTCGCGCAAGCTATCTGTATGTGGGTGACTGTCTTTTTGATCTCAACAAACTGCCGCAGGCCATCGAAGCCTATCGTGAGGCGGCCTGGCGTTTTGAGAATGAGCCCGCGGCCATTTCCGCGTCGATGCAGGTCGTGCATTGTTTTCAACGGCAGGGCGAAGCGGAGGAAGCGGCGGCGGCGCTGGCACGGCTTCAATGGTTGTTGAAGAAGATACCTGCATCGGCATTCGACACGCGGCGCGGGATGTCTCCAAAGACCTATTGGGTGGAGATGGCGAAGCGCGTCGAGCGCGCGGCGGCCTATTAGTTTTGAGTTATGAGTTTCGCACCGGTTGGAAACCGGTGCCACAGA
>CAYXGR010000482.1:0-2689 GCA_964464525.1 uncultured Planctomycetaceae bacterium | reverse complement strand
AGGGCGGCGCTTCGCTTTGCCCTGGGCTTTGTTCTGTCGCCCTTTCAGGGCTGGGAGTTTGTGATCGCTGACCCAGGGCGGCGCTGTGGGGCTGTCGCCGCTTCGCTCTGCCCTGGGCTGACATGTTGCTGCCCCTTCGGGACGAAGTGATATGGGGTAGAGTGCCTGCTTCGGAGTGACCGGGTTGGGGGAGTTATTGTCGGCGAACGCTGACCGCTTCCTTGCGGGCGCGGCTCTGATGTGGCGTTTGAGCTCGGATTACCCATCCATCAGCCGGCAGTAAAGCCGATCCAGTTGTTCGACCATCACGCGATGATCGAATGAATCCAGGCAATTCATTCGGCCGCGCTGACCGTAGCGGGATCGGAGATTTGCGTCGTTTGCCAGGCTGACGATCGCCGAGGCGAAGGCTGCATGGTCGCCGAGCGGGGCCAGTTCGCCCGTCTCGCCTGGGATGACGACCTCCGGGGCGCCGTCAATCGCGAAGCTGACGACCGGTTTTTCCATCAGCAGGGCCTGCACCGCGGCCCGGGGCAGCCCCTCCCACTGGGAGGTGTGGGCCAGAATATCGACTGCCGACAAGATACGAGGCATCTCCGCCGGTGGCACCAGACCCGTCAGGATCACCCGATCGCGAAGGCTGCGGCGAACCAGTTCCGCCTCGTATCGCGGACGATCCGCCCCATCCCCCACCCAGACGAAGCGCAGGCGGGGCGATCGCCGAACGGCGCGGTCCATGATCTCGATGAGCTGTTCGTAGCCCTTGTTGACAAATAGACGGGCGACTGTTCCCACCAGTATCTCTCTGTCGCCGACGCTCCACTGTCGGCGAAGCCCGGCCCCGTCGTGCGCGGCGGGATCGAAGGTCTTTACCTCCATGCCGCTGCGGATTGTCGTAAACTGCTCGGGCCGCCCGATCCCCGCCGCCAGGGCCTGCCGCGTCATCGCGTCGGCCACGGTCACGATCGCCTGACACGAATCCGCGCAGAAGGCCTCGGCCCCGGCATAGGCCCTGCGGATGATGCGCGGTTGCGTGCGGTTGAAGCTCATGCCGTGGATCGTGTGGACGATGCATGGCACGTTCGCACGCCGGGCAGCGACGCGCCCCAGGATGCCCGCCTTGCTGGAATGGGTGTGGACGACGTCGGGTCGGAGTTCCTCGAATCGACGACTGAGATGCAGCGTCGCCCGGATGTCGGACAGGGGATGGATCGACCGGATCAGATGGGGAATCTCCTCGAACGCATAGCCACCCGACGCGGCACGATCCACCAGCGAACCCTCGGGGCCGGTCGTCGGCCCGCTGAGGAGGTGGACCTCGTGTCCATGCGCGTGCAGGCCCTCGCAGCTCAGGATCGTGTTCTCCTGGGCGCCGCCGACGATCAGCCTTGTGATGAGGTGAACAATACGCATATAGATAGGGTTCCAGGTTAGTCAGGCTACGTCATCAGAGCCGCGACCGTAAGGGAGCGGTGGGCATACATATTCATCGATTCGTCTGAACGTAAACAATCGGTGCCACCCTGCCGAGACCGGCGGGAAGCCGATGCTCCCCAGGTGTTCGATGCATCCTGATGCGGGCGAACACCGACCGCTTCCTTACGGTCGCGGCTCTGTTTACAGGCGCGGCTCCGATTGATCCGAGGCTCTCGGCGCATCGGCCAGTGGCAGGCTGTCCACACGCGCTCGCTCGGGTCCGCTTGGATGCTCGGTCCGCCTCGCCCTGTCTAAAAGCTCGTCCGACGGCGGCGGGAGTCGGGGGATGTCGTACCGCACCCACTGCAGGCAAAGACCCTGTGCCGGAGCGGTCGGACCCGCCTGCGATCGATCCCGTGCCGCCAGAATGCGCTTGGCCCGATCCGGTGTCCAGTGGCCGCGGCCGATCTCGCAGAGCATGCCGACCATGTTGCGGACCTGTTTGTAGAGAAAACCGTCGCCCTCGACGTCGATGCGAATCTCCGGGCCTGACCTGTAGAGTTCGACCCGGCGAATCGTCCGCACGTTGGATTGTCGCTTGTTGCCGGCCGAGGCGAACGAGGTGAAATCGTGCCGCCCCACCAGGTGCGTCGCGGCCTCCTGCATTCGGCCGATCTCCAACGATCGCCTGGGGTGATAGACCTGCCTGTGAGTGAAGCGATCGACGGGTCGCTGGCTTGTGTTGTGTATGCGGTAGCGATAGAGCTTCGAGATTGCCGATTGCGTGGCGTTGAACGTGAGCGGCACCTCCGCAAGGTGGACGAGCGCCAGATCGGGCGGCAGTCGCGTCGCCAGGCTTCGGGCGATGCTGAGATTCGGCGCGGGGCTGGTGGTGTAGAGGTTGGCCACGTAGCCCGCGGCATGGACACCCGCGTCGGTTCGGCTGCACCCGACGATGGCCACGCGATGCCGAACCGTCCTCCGCAGGGCGATCTCCACACACTCCTGCACGGTGCGGATCCCCGGCTGAAATTGCCAACCGTGGAAATCGGTTCCGTCATAGGCCAGGACCAGCATCAGGTTGCGCATCATGGGTGTATCATCGTGAGGCCGGCCATAGCGGCCTGTTGTGGAAGTCGAAACTGGATGTGGCATCGCCTGTTTTCAAGGGATACACACCGGTTGGAAACCGGTGCCACACCGATTGGAAACCGGTGCCACACCGGTTGGAAACCGGTGCCACACCGATTGGAAACCGGTGCCACACCGATTG
>CAYXGR010000481.1:0-2706 GCA_964464525.1 uncultured Planctomycetaceae bacterium | reverse complement strand
CTCAATTGACGATTTATAGAGAACATGATAGATTTAACATGCAATAGCGTCGATCCGGTTGCGGATCTGCCGAATCGCTTCGGCGGAGTCGAGGCTGATGATGACCGAATAGGCTGGCCCATGCGTGAATTCATCACAGGCAATCAAGCGATCGTTCGAGGTGCCTTGGCCTCCGGCTGCGACTACTTCGCCGGCTATCCGATCACCCCGGCGAGTTCCATTCTCGTCGAAATGATGGCGCGCATGCCGAAAACCGGCGGAACGGCCATCCAGACGGAAGACGAACTCGCCGCGATCGGCCAGTGCATCGGGGCGACGATGGCCGGCGCCAAGGCCATGACGGCGACATCCGGCCCCGGGCTCAGCCTCTACAGCGAAAACATCGGTCTTGCTCAGATGGGCGAGGTGCCGCTCGTGATCGTCGACTGCCAGCGGATGGGCCCCTCGACAGGCGGAGCCACGGCCAGCGGCGACGGCGATGTCGTCTTCGCCCGGCATGTCACGGCGGGCAGCTATCCATTGCCGGTCCTCGCCGCAACCGATGCCGAAACGGCGTACCGGTTGACGCGTGTCGCCTTCAATATTGCAGAGGAACTTCGCACACCGGTCATCCTGCTCGCCTCGAAGGCGATTTCGATGACCCGGCAGACGGCGGATCTCGATCACGTCGACTTGCCGGAAGTCTACAACCGTCGCCATGCGCCGATCGACGAAATCTTCACACCCTACGCGATCGACACCGTGGAAGACATCCCCGTCTTCGCGCCGATCGGCGGGCCGCAGCGCGTCCGCTTCACCGGCTCCATCCACGACGAACAAGGCGTCCTGACGGTCGATCGCGACCGAATCAACCGGAAGTTGACTCACCTGCATCGCAAGATCACGGCTCATCGAGATCGCCTCGAATTCGTCCGGGCCGACATCGATCCCGATGCCCACACGCTGATTCTCTCCTACGGGACGGCAGACGGCGCGGCGGCGGAAGCGGTCGAAACGCTTCGCGACCGGGGCGTGCCCGTCTCTCACCTGACGCTCTACAGCCTGTGGCCGATGCCCGAGGGGGCGATCCGGCGTGCGTTGACACCCCGCATTCAGCGCGTGCTGATCCCCGAAATTAACATCGGTCTCTATGCGTCCGAACTGGGCCGGGCGTTTCACAACTTGAAGATCGAATCGATCCTCCAATACGACGGCGGCCTGATCGAACCGGAACGCATCGAGGATCGCGTGGCCAACTGGCCCTGTGGATGAACAAATGGTAAGCCCCAATATAAGTTGCGGCCTGCTGAACACCGACCGAAAAGAGATGGCCTACTGCCCAGGCTGCTCCCACACGGCGGTTCTGGAGCATCTGGCCGCCGCGGTCGATTCGATCGGCCTGAAGCGCGAGGACATCTGTGTCGTGACGGACATCGGCTGCGTCGGGCTGGCCGATCGCTACCTCGGCTGCCACACCTTTCACGGTCTGCACGGCCGATCGCTGACCTATGCAGAGGGCCTCAAACGGGCACGCCCCGAGTTGACGGTCATCGTCCTGATCGGCGACGGCGGCTGCGGAATCGGGAGCGGTCACCTCATCCACGCGGCCCGCAGGGCGGCGGACATCAACGTCGTCGTCTGCAACAACTTCAATTTTGGAATGACCGGCGGGCAGCATTCGCCGACAACGCCCACCTGTTCCGTAACGTCGACGACCCGCGGCGGAGCGACGGAGTTCCCATTCGATATCTGCCAGACCGTCGCGGTCAGCGGGGCGAGTCATGTCGTGCGTTTCAGCGCGATGGACCGCGAGGGTCCGACCTATTTTGAACGGATGCTATCGACGCCGGGCTTCTGCCTTGCCGACGTGTGGGAACTGTGCGTGGCCTATTATGTCCCGTCGAACAAGCTGACGCCGCCGAAGCTGAAGGACATGTCAAAACGACTGGACATGCCCTTCGGCGTGCTTCGGCATGAACCCGTGAATGGTCGGGGAAATGGGTCTCAACGCACGAAGGCGATTGATCCCCCATCAGTTCCGACGGCGCCGGTGGAAGCCACGCCCGCATCGCCCGTTCCGGCGCTGCATTGGTTGGAGCGTGCGGAGATCTGCGTCGCCGGTTCGGCCGGTCGGCGGATCCGCTCGGCGGCGGGTGTCATCGGCGAGATTGCCGTGGCCGGCGGCTTGTATGCGGCTCAGCACGACGACTTCCCCATCACGGTCCGCAAGGGCCATTCCATCTCGAACCTGATCATCGCCGATCGGCCGATCCTCTATTCGGGCGTAGACAAGCCGGCGTTGCTGATCATCCTGTCGGACGAGGGTCTGAAACGACTGAGCACGTTTGAGATGCTAACCGAAGAATGCATCCTCCTCGTCGATGAGCAACTGCAACTCCCTGAGACGCACACCCTGGTGCGACGTATTGACTGTCGTGAAATCGAACAGAAGGTTGGGAAGGCATCGGTGGCCCTGGCGGTCCTCGCGGCGGGACTCGTTTATCGGGGTTGGACCGATCCACAGTCCCTGATCGCGACGGCGGAGGCCGCTCTCGGCGGCAAGTATCGTGATGAGAATCTCCGGGCCATTCAGGTCGGTGTCGCCGGATGTCATGCTCACACGTCCCAACCTCATCGGAACGGGTAAACAGGCTTCTCGCACAGTCCCGCCCAACCGTCGACGAGCAGAAACAATCCGAGCCCCGAGCGCCAGCGAGCGGGAACAAT
>CAYXGR010000480.1:0-2707 GCA_964464525.1 uncultured Planctomycetaceae bacterium | reverse complement strand
ACGATAGCCTCCGTGCCCAATCACGAGGACGGGCGAGCCTGACAACGGACTGGAAACCACGATTATGGCCCAAATTGAGCCCTTTTCCGCGATTCGATACGGTCTGGAGGACATCTCCAACCTGATCGCGCCCCCCTACGATGTCCTCTCCCGGGGCGACAAGCGGGCCCTTCTGAAGAAGGACGATCACAACATCGTCGCCATCGACCTGCCCCATATCCCCCCCAAAAAGGCCGGTCCTGACCGGGCCTATGCACAGGCAGCCGGCGATTTGACCTGCTGGATCGATATTCACACCATGATCCACGACGAGTCGCCCGCCCTGTATGCCTACCACCAGACCTACAAGCTCGGCGACAAGACTTTGACGCGGAAGAAGTTCTTCGCTCGACTCCGGCTCGAACCCCTCGGTCAGGGAAAAATCTTCGCCCACGAACAGACCTTCGGCGGACCCAAGGAAGACCGACTCAAGCTCACCGAGAAGACGCGTTGCAACATCAGCCCGATCTTCGGCCTCTATCCCGACGCCGAGAACGAGGTCTCCGGTCTCATCGACGAGGCCCTTAATGAGGAGCCGGATCAGTGGGGGATGCTCGACGGCGTCGAGAACAAGCTCTGGGTCATCGATGACCTGCCAACCATCAAGAGCATTCAGGTTCGCCTGTCGAACAAGCCCGTTTTTATTGCCGATGGTCATCATCGCTACGACACGGCGCTGATGTATCGCCAGCAGCAGGTGGACGAGGTCGGCGAGCCGTCCGAGGATGATCCGATTAACTTCGTCTTGGCCGTGCTGGGTGGGATGGAGGATCCCGGCGCGACGATTCGGCCCTATTTCCGGTCGATTCGCAGCCTGCCGCATTTGACCGTAGGCGCGTTGAAGGAGGCTCTGGACGAGTCTTTCACGTGGAAATCGACTGCTACGCCGTCTAGAGCGGATAAGCTGCTTCGGACGCTGTCGAAGGCGGGTCCGCAGGCCATGATTTTGTATGTGGCCAAGGACGACGCCTGCGCCGTGATCGCGCCGAGGGATCGGGACCTGCTCGCCGCCCACGAGCCGGATCGCTCGCCCGCCTGGCGGCAACTGGCCTACAGCATTTTGCACTACTACGTGATCGACCGCGTCATCGGGCCACAATTCAACGAAGGCAAGGCGCCGACTGTTCACTACCACAAGACGCTGGAAGAGGCGATCAAGGATGCCCGCGGCCATTCCGGCATCGCGGCGCTGATGCCGGCGACGACGATGGAGCAGCTTCGGGAGATCTGTACGGCGGGAGAACTGATGCCGCAGAAATCAACCTATTTCCATCCGAAACTGGCAACGGGCATGGTGCTCAATCCGCTGTATTGATCGGAATCTCGAATGTGTCCGGGTTGTCCGGCCACTTTGGGGTAACAACTTTTGTAATTTGCTATGGTATAGGCAGTTATATCGATGTCCGCATGATTTAATGGGCACGTGGAATCGATGATTTTATCGGACTGTTTTGCAGATCAAATCACCTCCTTCTTCATAGACCTGTCCGCTCGAATACGACGCGGATGACGTAGGCGATGGGTTCTTCCAGCATTGGCTGCAACAAACCGCCAAACGCCTCGGCTTGATCTTTACTCTCAGTACCCCGGCCAGCCCATAAACCCGCCGGATGAAGCCATCAATCAGTAGTGTCCCCTGTTCTTCTTCAGTCAGGTGCAATAAACCACGTTGAGTCGCGTTGGGCTGTCATAGGATTTGTGGGTTGACGCGGTTCGGAGGGAGTGGGAGCCTCATCCGAAAAACGCACCGATTCAGGCTCGATCGAGGCCTGCGCACGGAGGGTGCATACCCGCCTGGTTTTCTATACGGGAGTAGTGATCGTCATGCGAATTTCTTGCACATCGGCCTGTCGCCTGACGCGACAAATCTTGCAGGCGAACAGTCATCAGGGATCGGTCCCGCGGAGGGGGTGGCGGAGAACAAGTCGATCGGGGCGAGCACTGGTTACAATCGTCGGTGCCCTGATCTGCTCGAGCGCCCCTGCACAGTATGACTCGTATGCGTCCCCAACCTCCGCCCCGCCCGAATGTGGATACCAGTCTCCGGAGCAGACACGCGCTGCGGTTGATGCGGCGGTCCGGGCCGGTTTGATCGCCGATCCATCGACGCGGCGTCTGCCGCAGGTGGCTCCGCGGACGAAGTTCGGTGGGTCGCAGCGGGGAGGGGGCGTTCCGACGGTGACGGCGGCCGACATCTTTCCCTTTGAGGATTCGGCGTCCCTGCTGCTCACGAACTTCACCCAGGGTCAACTGGTGAATCTGATGGCCCAGGCGACCAATGCCCTTCTGGCGGTCGAGGGCGACAATTTTGACTTTGTCGGCTTCTTTCTCAATTTCACGCCAACTCCCCCTCATGGACTTTCGGTTTACCGGGGTTTGGAGAATTCAGTCAGCGGGATCGGCCAGGGGGCCTTCAACCTTCGTCCCTCCCTTGGCGTTGCCAGCAACCAGTTGCAAGGTTGGATTCTGATGTGGACAGAGTCCGATTGGGTACCCGATGACAGGGCCATGGTGTTGTTGGGGCACGAATTTGAGCATCATTGGGCCATGTACCTCAACCCGTTGCCCGATGGGCGCTCCCTCCAGGGTGACGACGCGGCGTGTGGCAGAAGTGGTCATTGGAATTGGAAGGTTGACTGCCAGGGCGGCTGCATGGAGATTCGCGAAT
>CAYXGR010000479.1:1364-2722 GCA_964464525.1 uncultured Planctomycetaceae bacterium | reverse complement strand
CGACGTAATGACCCAGGGCGGCGCTTCGCTCTGCCCTGGGCTGACATGTTGTGGCTTCGGGGCGAAGATTCGTCAGTCTCATTCGGGCAAAATGAATGTTCACGATTTTATTCCAACCTTTATTGACTCAACGGAAGCACCCGTTAATAAGTCAATCCTTCAACATCATTCCTATGCACGGCCTATCGTGTTGTTCCCACTATGAAGGATCTCCGTGTTTGGAACACCTACCGCTCCCTTACGGTCGCGGCTCTGATTACTTCTCGGCTCTGATTGTTTCTCGGCTCTGATTGCACTGCTTGAAGCAGTGGCACACTGGTCATGTTACCCAGCCGGACGGTTCCGTGCGTCGTGCATGCTTACCCACCCCGATGAGGCCGGGGCGTGTAAGCATGGCACCCGATATACTTGTTATTATCAAGATGCTCGTTTGTTGAGCAGGTGCATCCGGGCGGCCAGGTAGGCGCGGAGGGCTACATCCAGCCTGTCTTTCGTCGATAATTCCACATAGTCGATCTGATGATCCGTGCAGGCTCCCTTGATCTTGGAGAGAAATGCATCGAGGGCGTCGAGATAGCCCCTGCGCAGAGACTGCGGATCGACCATGATCTGCTGGTCCGGGGTCTCGATGCCTTCGAACAGGGTATTCTCCTGAAATGGAAACGTCCGCTCGTCGTGATCCAGGATGTGCATGACCACAACCTCGTGGTTTGCGAATCGAATCCGTTCGAGTCCCTCGATCACATCGTCCCGGTCGGCGAGCAAGTCGGAGATGACGATGACGAGGCTGCGCCGCTGAAGCTTGCTCGCCAATCGGGCGAACAGTGGGCGCGATTCGGTCGGCTGATCCAGCCTTGCCTGGTCGATGTGGCCGAGGATGGACTTGAGGTGGGCCTGGTTCGACAGCGGGGGCAAGTCGCATCGGATGCGGTTGTCGAAGAGGATGAGACCGGCAGCGTCCTGCTGGTGGATGAGCAGGTAGGCCATCGAGGCGGCGAGGGTGGCGGCATATTCGAACTTGGTCAGGCGGCCGGCGGCCTGTTCGTGCTCGGGGTAACGCATGGAAGTCGAGCAGTCGAGCAGGATGTGGGCGCGGAGGTTGGTCTCTTCCTCGTACTGCTTGATGTAGAAGCGATCGGATCGGCCGTAGACGCGCCAGTCGAGGTGGCGGATGTCGTCGCCGTGGACGTATTCCTTGTGCTGGGCGAATTCGACGGAATAGCCGTGGTAGGGGCTTCGATGCATGCCGCTGACGAAACCCTCGACGACGAAGCGGGCTCGGATTTCGAGATCGCTGATGTTGGCGAGGATTTCGGGGTTGAGATAGTTCATGAGAAACGTCGAAACGGGGAAAAGTC
>CAYXGR010000479.1:0-1264 GCA_964464525.1 uncultured Planctomycetaceae bacterium | reverse complement strand
AAAACTGGTGGGCAGTGCCCACCCTACTCTACTGCTTGAAGCAGTGGCGCGCTTGTCATGTCACCCAAAGGACGGTTCTGTGGGTCGTGCATGCTTACCCGCCCCGATAAGGCCCGAGGCGTGTAAGCATGGCACCCGGCCACAGGAAACACATCGCCTCGGACTTGCACTGCTTAAAGCAGTGGCACACTGGCGTCATGTGTTGATGGCCTTTTTGAGACGGTCGTCCTTTAATAGTCCGCCGGAATGAGGGACGCAGTGTTCCAGCAGGTCGGCCACGAGCCGATCGGGGGAATAGCCCTCCGCCTGGGCCGAGAAGTTAGTGACAACCCGATGTCGCAGGACCGGGGCGGCGAGGGTGCGGATGTCCTCGGTCGACACATAATTGCCGCCTCGGAGGACGGCCCGGGCTTTGGCGCCCAGGATGAGAAACTGGACCGCCCGAGGGCCGGCTCCCCAGGAGACCTTTTCGCGAACGAAGTCGGGAGCCCCTTCTTCTCGTGGCCGGGTGGAGCGAATCAGGTTCAGTGCATAGTTGACGATCGGTGGCGCGGCAGGGACGCGGCGGACGAGTTTCTGCAGATTGAGAATCTCGTCGGCATCAATCACCTTAGCCACGGTTTCGTTGTACTCGCCCGTAGTACGGGTGGCGATTTCGTATTCCTCCTCCTGGGTGGGGTAGCCGATCCGTACCTTGAACATAAAGCGATCCTGCTGGGCCTCGGGTAAGGGGTAGGTGCCCTCCTGCTCGATCGGGTTCTGCGTGGCCAGCACGAAGAACGGCGCGGTCAGTTCGTGCCGGACGCCGCCGACGGTGACCTGACGCTCCTGCATCGCCTCGAGCATGGCCGCCTGCGTCTTCGGCGGCGTTCGGTTGATCTCGTCGGCGAGGATAATGTTGGCGAAAACGGGGCCGGGGAGAAACTTGAACGCGCGCTGGCCGGTGGTCTTGTCCTCGGCGATGATCTCGGTGCCGGTGATGTCGCTGGGCATCAGGTCGGGGGTGAATTGGATGCGATTGAAGGAGAGCGAGAGGCAACGGGCGAGGCTGGAGATCATCATCGTCTTGGCGAGGCCGGGTACCCCCTCGAGGATACAGTGGCCGCCGGCGAAGAGGGCGATGAGGAGCTGCTCGATGACCTCGTCCTGACCGACGATGATCTTGTGGAGCTCGGCTCGGAGATCCTGATAGGCCTGTTGGATGCGCCGAGCATCGGCGAGATCGCTCGCTCCGATGATGGGTTCCTCTGAAGCATGTGTCATA
>CAYXGR010000478.1:0-2723 GCA_964464525.1 uncultured Planctomycetaceae bacterium | reverse complement strand
CAGATGTTCCTCTCCATGGCCGGGGCGATGAGCACCGCCGAACTGGGCATTTCCCTCGCCGAGATGATCCGCCGCGACAAGGTCCACGGCATCTGCTGCACCGCCGCCAACCTCGAGGAGGACGTCTTCAACCTCTTCGCCCACGAAGACTACGTGATGGTCCCGAACTACCGCGACCTCTCCCCCGCCGACGAAAAACGCTTTCTCGACAAAGAGCTGAATCGCGTCACCGACACCTGCATCCCCGAGAGCGTCATGCTCCGCACCGAGAAGATCCTGATCGACCTCTGGGCCGAGGCCGCCGACCGCCGCGAGCCGCTCTTCCCGTGGGAGTTCATTTATCGGCTGCTCGACAGGCGGGAGCTGCGCGAGCACTACCAGATCCCCCCGGAGAATAGCTGGGTTCTCGCCGCTAAGGAGAAGGGCCTGCCGATCTTCACCCCCGGCTTCGAGGACTCCACCCTCGGCAGCATGCTCTGCGGCGAGATCATGCGCGGCACCGTCAAGGGCCACGGCGCCATCCGACCGGGCACCGAGCAGTTGCAGCTTCTGGGCGAGTGGTATTGCCAGCGCGTCGAGCGGGAGACGCCCGTCGGCTTCTTCCAGATCGGCGGCGGCATCGCCGGCGACTTCTCCATCTCCGCCGTGCCCATGCTGATCCAGGATTACAAGCGAGACGTGCCGTACTGGGCCTACTTCGCCCAGATCTCCGACAGCACCACCTCCTACGGCTCCTACTCCGGCGCCGTCCCCAACGAAAAGATCACCTGGGCCAAGGTCGATATAGACACCCCCAGGTTCATGATCAACTCCGACGCCACAATCGTCGCCCCGCTGATCTTCGCGTACGTGTTGGGACAGTAGGGTGGGCACTGCCCACCTTTTGTTTCTTTTGTTTCTTTTGTCTCTTGTGTTTCTGTTGTTTCTTATGTCCTTGCACCCTCTCGGCATCGTTGGTGGGCAATGCCCACCCTACAAGCCTTATTGTCTAACGGGTGAGCAATACTCTATCCCGTGACCCTAAATATCTATTTTCAAAAAGCTTACGATCGCCTAAGTTCTACCCGCTAAATCTCTTGTCAGGCCAGATTTCGATCCTCCGATCCGTCAATACCGAATGGGCCGCCTGTCTAATAAAAACAAATTGCTATTTTTCCTTGACATTCAAAATGCGCGATGCATGATTCGGCTTCGTCGTACATATCGTGCATGGGGACATGCGTTGTCCCCGGTCTGCAGAATCGAGTTAACCAAAATGTCATGAAGGATGGGCGGGTGTCGCTCGTCGTAATGTTATTGGCTTTGCTAAGAGAGGAGATCTAGATGAATCGAAAATGTCGTAGATTCGCGGAGCAGCTCAAGGCTGTTTTATGTTTGGCCCTCGTCATGAACTTAATGTTGTGGACCGGCGGATGCGATGTGATGAATCTGTCCGCCCTCGCGGGAACCATCCGCATCGACCTCACACCCGATCATCCATTGGCCGAGCTTCTGCAGGGGAGCAACTTCGAAAACGCAACCGCCATCGAGATCAATCAGGCAACGCAGGAATTCCGCCTCATTTTCCCCGACGACGCCCAGGAATTCCGAGGAACCTTTGCCAACTCCCCGCGCGGGCCGGAGGTGACCCAACTGACGCTGACGGATTCCGGCCAGTCGGTGAGCCTGGAAATGGATGCCTCAAGGAGCGTCACCAGCATCACCACCTCGAACGGCTTTCAATGGGATCGACCGGCCGCATGGGAAACGCCAATCGCGACAGGCGGCGACGAACAGACCTACCTCGATGCCAATATCTCATTACTGGAGGCGGCCGATGAATTGGAACAGCAGGGAGTGGTTGCCCCGGCGGATACGCCATTCGATTCCTCGCAGCCGGCCGACGCCCCCGTGCCGGTCAAGGCGAATCCCGCGACACTGGGACCGGTCATGATCGTCCTGTCCGTGTTGGCCGTCATATGGGGGGGAGATCCCCTCGGGATAAACGGCGTCCTGGCATGGCTCTTTCGAGTGATGGAAATCTTGTTCTGACCGGACCGCAGAGAGTAGCGAGTAGGGTGAGCACAGCCATCTTTTGTTTCTTGTGTTCTTACACCCGTGGCGTCCTTGCCAGGCAATGCTCACCCTGCTTGCTCAATCCTTCGAGCATGGATCGTTTTTGGTTGAATGACCCCGCGCGATGAATTCCAGGTCTTCCCAGATGTCATCACCTTCTTTGTACATCGACATTCCTGTTTCATCCCTTCCAACCATGAACCCCCCGGTGTCTTCACAAAAGTATGCTTCAGCCTCTTCCGTGTTCGGCTGAATGATCATGACGACGAACTCTTTCTCGCCATCACCGCCGAAACGGACGACATCGCCAAGTTGAACCTGTTCTCCCGTGAAATATCTGAAGAAGATCATTTCGTCGCTCCGCTCATCTTCACTTTCGTATTGTGGGAGTAGGGTGGGCATCGCCCAACTCTTGTCTCGGACAGGTCCACTACCCCCGAAAAAGAAAAGTGGACATCACTGATTAATGGTTTCCTCCGTCGGATTACTGGACCGGCTGTGCTGGATCGAGAATCCCTTACCATTCTGTTTAGCCCCCTTTTCTCACAAGATAATTGATTCAGAGCCACGTTTATCAGAGCCGCGACCGTAAGGGAGTCGGTCACCGCCCACCGGGTCCATGACGGAATCCGCGGGTTCTCTTGCCGGCTTCAGCCGGGCTTTTCTCA
>CAYXGR010000477.1:0-2726 GCA_964464525.1 uncultured Planctomycetaceae bacterium | reverse complement strand
ACAACGACAACAACGCACCGGTTGGAAACCGGTGCCACAGCGCGGCCGTTGGCCGCAACCCAGGTGATCGGCATGCTTACCCGACCCATAAGGCCGGGTCGTGTAAGCATGGCACCCGAGCACTTTTAATCCACTGGCAATACGCCGGTCAATGCTTCGCCCGTGATGTCTTTCGATCTCGCCTCGCGCAGAAGGCGGACGTCCTCTTTTGCGAGTTTGATCTCTCGGGGATCAAACGGTTCGTCCGTCAGGATCCAGGTTCCGAGCAGGGGGATCCGCACTTCCTGCCGGAGTACCCGGCCCGAATCGTCCGCCCATGCGACCGTCGCGTCGGTTTCGATACGGAAGCACTCGACTGATCGGCCCTGGTGCTCGATCGACTCTCGCCGCGTCACGCGAACCAGCGCCGATTGGAAGTCGAGCGAGCCTTTCATGATCAGGGCGAGCGGATCGATCAGCCGAATTCGCCAGCTTTGCCCTACGTGCAAATCCCGAAGATAGGTGAACGGTCGGATGGAGTCGCCGAGGTATTTCGACAACTGACCGTTGAAGGCCATCTGGCGGGTGAGTTCGCCGACCTTCAGGGTGCAGGCGAATTCCTGGTCGTATCGCACGCCCTCGACGCGGGCTGCGAGGGCCGGTGTTTCGAGCCGGACGGTGAACTCCTGTAATGTCTCCTGATCTCCGTAGAGCAGGTCGGTGTCGAAATAGAGTTTTCCCCGGATGGGAAGGCCGTTGGAGAGGGCGTCGAGATTCAGCCGCGTCGTGCTGAAGACGGTCGTATAGCTTGGCCGGGAGGAGGTTCGGACCCAGGTGGTGCCCAGCCGGCGGCCGGCGTCGTTACGGATGGCCACCTGAAACGCGCCGGGTGGAATCGGCTGCCCGGGTGGATCCTGTGTCTGCCAGAACGGAGCTACGTCCCGTTGAAACAGGGCCGCCATGCAGTACAACCAGGCGCATGTCACCAGGATTCCGAAGAGTCGATTCATGGGGTGTGAGGCTCCTTCTGTGTGGTGGAACGGGGTGGTCGAACCGGAGGGCGCCGTTGTCGTTTCGGCAACCCGGACATTGTCGGTGGGGTGCCGGAAATGATCGATCCACGCGGTCGAAAACGCACGATTCCGTCGGATCTTATGAGTTCGCGCCCATCGGGGTCAAACCGAAAATCGCCATTTTCGCATTCAATGAGGTAATCGAGGCATTGGTGAAGACATATTATTGGGAGTTGGCAGGGTCCGTTACGCTGACTACCATACTTGACACAATCTCGTCTTCCCGGTTTGCTGAAATCGAATGCACACGCGTGAAGCCGGGGTATTGCAAATGAGGCCACGGGTGACCGATCCCAATCCGAAGCGAAGACGTGTTGTGCGATTCGGTGCCGCGGCGCTTATGCTCCTGCTTGTCGTCGCCGTCTATACTTTGTTGCACACCCCCGACTGGTATCGCCCGCCCGTTATTGATCCGGGAGATCGGCAGGTGGTCCGCGACAACCTCGTTCGTGCCGAACGACAATTCACCGAGAGCCTGCTCGCCGGCGAGGCCTTCGAGTATCACATATTCCAGGATGTGGTGAATCAGTGGGTGACCGCTCGGCATGAGATCTTCCCGCTCATCGACGAAATCGCCCCGCCCGTTCTTGCCGATCCGTTCATCCTCTTCCGCAAGGGGTCCATGACGCTGGCTGGTCGCCATCGTGTTCTCGGCATCGATGCAATTGTCTCCATCGACATACAAACCACGTGGGAGGATGACGCGATCGTGCTTCGGGCGACGGCGGTGCGCTGTGGTTCGCTCTCGCTGTCTCCGGACCATGCCGGTCTGGGTCTGGATCATCAGATCAACTACGAGACGGGTACCCTGTGGCCCGGCAGCCCCGAGATGGCCGGTGATTTTATCAGCGGCTTTCGAATCGGCGCCGAGGGCTGGTGGAAGAACGGCGGGGTGGACTATCGTGTGACGGGGCTGCATCTGGGCGACGGTCGGTTGGATCTGCACGTGCGTCCGCTTGATGATCGGAGTCATGATGTTGCCGGCGGGCGATGATCGCTTCCTTCCGGGCACGGCTCGGATTGGATGCCGCACCGGCAAGCCGAGCTTGCCGGTGGCACCCATCCTCGCTGTTCGGCGTGATTAACAGATGGGTCCGATGACCCATCCTACACTTCGACCATCAGGTCTCCACTCGCCGGAGCCGCCAGCGGGCCTCCGATTGATCGATGCATTCCAGGATGTGATTCCCCATCAATCGTTGGCCGTGGAAGGTTACTTCCCAACGCGCGTCGCTCCGTTGATGCACTACGCATTCGCCTGAATCGTGCCGCGTGACGTGGCCCCGGTCACCCGAGATCGGCCCCTCATAGTCCAGATAGCGGGGGCGGTGATCCGGGAGTCGGTGAATGTCATATGCCTCGGATTCGATGTGCTCGGGCGGATCGTGCAGCTTCCAGGTGGCGAGCTGGTTACCCATCTCGATCATCAGGTCGTAATGATCGCCGGTTGCCTCTGTGTGGTGCAGCACTACGAATCGGACGGTCGATCTCGCGGCGTTGTTGGTATCGTGTTGCGTCATGGTTGGTCGTGCCTGTGAAATCCGGTCCACACAACGGATTCGACGGATCTTACCCGTTACGGCATGCCCACGCCTTGGGCATTCCGCCCTGTGGGGGGCCTTCGTACGATACACAACAACAACAACGATGACCGGCGGGACGCCGATGCTCCCC
>CAYXGR010000476.1:0-2726 GCA_964464525.1 uncultured Planctomycetaceae bacterium | reverse complement strand
GGCGTACACTTGGAGATCGGATAAAGCGTCATGCCCGCCCAATGGCCCGCGTCGAGGGCGGGGCGGATCGTGTGCTCCTCGACGTGGTCGATCAGAACCCGTTCCGGCCGGAGGCGGGATTCGTTGCGGAGCATGTCGAGGATCATCCGCGTGCCCTTGTACTTGTCCTCCAGGTGCGGCGTGTGAATGAGGATCAGCTCGTCGTGGGCGGCGGCCAACTCCAGATGCTCGCAGAAGATCGTACACTCGTTCGGCGTGTTTTTGTTCAGACCGATCTCACCGATGCCGAGGACGTTGGGATTGTCGAGAAAATCGGGGATCATCGCAATGACTTCGCGACTGATCTCGACGTTCTCCGCCTCCTTGGCGTTGATGCACAACCAGCAGTAATGGCGAATGCCGTACTGCGCGGCCCGCTTCGGCTCGTATTTCGTCAACTGTAGAAAATAATCGCGGAAGGCCGTCGCGCTGCCGCGATCAAACCCGGCCCAGAAGGCCGGCTCGCTGACGGCAACGCAGCCGGCGTGGGCCAACCGCTCGTAGTCGTCGGTCAGCCGCGAGACCATGTGGATGTGGGGGTCGATGTAGTTCATGATGAGTTACGAGTTGCTAGTATCGAGTTTCGAGTATCCTGTCACCTGGCATTGGGAATCGGCCAATTCTCCTCGTAGGGCAGCGAAAAGACCTGCTGGGAGCGTTCGGCACGGTCGGGGTTGTCGGTAAGCAGCACTTTGACGGCTTCGTGAATCCACTTCATCCGCGGGTCGTTGGAGAGATCGCCACCGCCCCGATCGAAGCGGTCGAGGCTCGCGGCGATCTCGATGATCTTGCAGCGGGTTTCGAGGAAGTAACGATCCAATGCCGCCTCGGCGGACAGGGGTGTATTCATGATCTCCTCCGGATTTTTGACGGACCCCAGTCATTATCGTGAATCCAGCGGGTTCCCGCAATTCTCGCTCAACAGTGCATGGGTACCCCATCCTTCTCAAACCGGGGAGCATCGGCGTCCCGCCGGTGCGAAATCGACCTTCTCAACCACGCACCGGCAAGAAATGAAAATGATCCTCTGCCAGAATGTCCATACTAAGGTCCACGCCACGATTCCGTAATCCAAAATCCGCAATCTGCAATCCCCAATTTCTCGCCCGGGTTTCCTTGACAGGCCGCGCCCGGAAGCCCTAGCATGAACCCGCCGTTCCGGTGCGATTCACCGCCCTGAAACGCATCGATCCGTTACCCGCATCCGCCACCGGACGGCATCTCACCTCTGTACCGCCGCACGGGGGTGCATCAGGATTTCCGTATTGTTCGCAACCAGTCAGGCATCGAAGGATCGTTAAAAACATGGATATGTACGACAGCGTTCTGGACTGTATCGGCCACACGCCGCTCATCCGGCTTCATCGAATCACGGCGGGTCTGAAATGTACCGTCGCGGCCAAGGTCGAGTATCTCAACCCCGGTGGATCGGTCAAAGACAGGCCCGCCCTCCGCATGCTCGAGGCCGCCGAACAGGCGGGTCAGCTCAAGCCCGGCGGCACCATCATCGAACCGACCAGCGGAAACACCGGCGCGGCATTGGCCATGGCCGCCGCGATCAAGGGCTATCGATGCATCCTGGTCATGCCCGACAAAATGGCCCCCGAAAAGTTCACCCTGCTTCATGCCTACGGGGCCGAAACGGTCACGGTTCCCAACGTGGCCGCGAACGATCCGGAGAGCTACTACAGCATGGCCAACCGGCTGACCGCCGAAATCTCCGGGGCCTTCCAGCCCAATCAGTTCCAGAACCCGGACAATCCCGAGGCCCACTATCACACGACCGGCCCGGAAATCTGGAAACAGACGGACGGCAAGATCGACTACTTCGTAGCGGGCATCGGCACCGGCGGCACCATCAGCGGAACGGCCCGATTCCTGAAGGAAAAGAATCCAGACATCAAGATCATCGGGGCCGATCCGGAAGGCTCGATCTACGCCCAGGGCAGCATGCCCAAGTCCTACCAGGTCGAGGGCATCGGCGAGGATTTCGTCCCGAGGACGGTCAATCTGAAGATCGTGGACCAGGTCGTCAGCGTGACCGACAAGGACTCGTTCCTGATGGCCCGCCGCATCTCACGGGAGGAGGGCCTTCTCGTCGGCGGCTCCAGCGGAACGGCGGCCTGCGCGGCCCTGCGCGTCGCCGCCAGCCTTCCGGCGGACAAGCTGGTTGTCGTCCTGCTGCCCGACAGCGGACGGGGCTATCTCAGCAAAATCTACAACGAAGACTGGATGCAGGGTCATGGCTACATCCCCACACCCGGCTACGGCTCCACGCTGGGCGACGTCCTGGCCGCCAAGGGCGACGTTCCGGCACTCCTGACCATCCATCGCAACGAATCGGTCCGCAAGGCGATCGACATCATGCAGGAGAATGACATCTCGCAGGTGCCGATCGAGGACGACGACGGGTGTATCATCGGCGCGATCCAGGAGGTCAACGCCCTCAAGCTGGTCTTCGAGCACGTCGATATCGCCAGCACCCCCGTCAGCGAGGCGATGAGTTCGCCCTTTCCCAAGCTCGATCGCGCGACCGAGATCGAACACGGCTTCAAGGCCCTCTCGCTCGGCGCCCCGGCGATCATCGTCCGCGACAAGGACAAGCCCATCGGCCTCCTCGCCAAGAGCGACTTCATCGCCTTCCTCAGCGGCGACACGGACAACACAGTCTCCGACGCGGACAAGTA
>CAYXGR010000475.1:0-2728 GCA_964464525.1 uncultured Planctomycetaceae bacterium | reverse complement strand
GGGTTCAGATTGGATTGGTGCACCCGAGCGCCTCCTTCGCCCCTTCCGGGGCGAAAAAAATGGGACTTGTGTTCCACGGGTTGCGTCCCGGTTTCACCGGGACTCCACCCGTGGCTACAGCCCATGACCCCTCCGGGGTCGGGGAAGCGGGAGGGGTCGGCAAACTTTCTCCGCCGGTCGAGGCGGCCGGGGAGAAGGCGATCGTGGATAAGATTGGTTTTTTTGAGAGTCGAATACAGACTAAAAAAGGAGTCGCAACATGGCGGTTACGAAGATCAAGGTTCGCCCTTTGGGTGACAAGGTTCTGGTGAAGCGTATCGAGGCGGAGGCGATGACGGCCGGTGGGATCGTGCTCCCGGAGAGCGCCAAGGAGAAGCCGAAGCGCGGTCGGATTCAGGCGGTCGGCGACGGCAAGCTGCTCAATACGGGCGAGCGGTCGAAGCTTCAGGTAAAGAAGGGCGACGAAGTTCTGTTTACGAGCTATGCGGGTACGGAGATCAAGATCAGCGGCGAAGAGCTGATGATCATGGACGAGTCGGACATTCTGGCCGTTCTCGACTGAGTCCCAGTCCTTCCCCGAGGGGAGCCTATGAGCCCCAAGTTGTTTGAAGCCGCGCTCGATGAGTCGATCCGGTTCGGTTCCGCCTCGAGGCTGGTGCTGACTTTTCCGGGGAACGAGGACGCCCTGCACATCCATCCGCTTGCCTATACGAAGGTGGACGGCGACAGCTACCGGATCGAGATTCGGGTTTCGGACTATGTTGCCGACGACATGGTGGACGACGTGATCTTCGCGGACGCGGCCTCGATCGAGATGATCGAGCTTCAGGTCAAGGCTCAGGGGGCGGTGTGGAAGGATGAGCCCTACGGGGGCTACGAAGGGGTGGACGGCTCGGATCGATGAGGGTGGGCGCCATTCAGACGCCGACTCGATAAACGACAGCCTCACTAAAACTACAATCGTAACAATAGAACAAGAAACGGAGACATACGAATATGGCAGCCAAGAAAATTGCATTTGACATGGAAGCCCGCGAGGCCATTCGCAGCGGGGTGAACCAGATGGCCCGAGCGGTCAAGGTGACGATGGGCCCCTGCGGCCGAAACGTCGTCGTGGAGAAATCTTTCGGCGCGCCGACCGTCACCAAGGATGGCGTGACCGTGGCCAAGGAGATCGAGCTGGAAGAGACCTACGAGGACATGGGCGCCCAGATGGTCAAGGAAGTCGCCACGAAGACATCGAACGATGCGGGCGACGGGACGACAACGGCGACGGTCTATGTGGAGTCGATCTTCAACGAGGGTTTGAAGAATGTCGCGGCTGGTGCGAACGCGATGGAGCTGAAGCGCGGCATCGATCTCGGTGTTGAGGCGATCGTCGCCGAATACGCCCGGCTGGCGAAGCCGGTCAAGGATTCGAAAGAGATTGCTCAGGTAGGGACCTGTGCCGCCAATCACGACGAGGAGATCGGCAAGCGGATCGCCGACGCGATGGACAAGGTGGGTAAGGACGGCGTGATTACCGTCGAAGAGGGTCAAACGCTGGACACGACGGTTGATCTCGTCGAGGGGATGCAGTTCGACAAGGGCTACCTGTCGCCACACTTCGTGACCGACCCGGCGGCGATGGAGGTTCGTCTGGACAAGCCGTACATCCTGATCCACGAGAAGAAGATCTCGTCGATCAAGGATCTGATCCCGATCCTGGAGAAGTGCGCCAAGGCGGGCAAGCCGCTGCTGATCATCGCCGAGGACATCGAGGGCGAGGCCCTGGCGACGCTGGTGGTCAACAAGCTTCGGGGTACGCTTCAGTGTGCCGCGGTCAAGGCGCCGGGCTTCGGCGATCGCCGGAAGGCCATGCTCGAGGACATCGCCGCCATGACCGGCGGCCGTGCGATCTTCGAGGATCTGGGCATCACGCTGGAGAATCTGGAGGTCAAGGATCTCGGGCAGGCCAAGCGCGTGGTGATCGACAAGGACAACGCGACGATCATCCAGGGCGCCGGCAGCACGAGCGATATCAAGGGGCGGATCGAACAGATCAAGGCCGAGATCGACAAGACGACGAGCGACTACGATCGCGAGAAGCTGGAGGAGCGTTTGGCGAAGCTCTCCGGCGGGGTCGCGATGATCAAGGTCGGCGCCGCAACCGAGATCGAGATGAAGGAGAAGAAGGCTCGCGTCGAGGACGCGCTGCACGCCTGCCGGGCGGCGGTCGAAGAGGGTATCCTGCCGGGCGGCGGTGTCGCCCCGCTTCGGGCCCTGTCGGCGGTGCTGGACAAGGAAGAGAAGAAGGCCAAGGGCGATCAGAAGACGGGTGTCGATATCGTCCGTCGCGCCCTGTGGGCCCCGATCAAGGTGATTACCGGGAACTCCGGCGTCGACGGCAGCGTCGTTGCCCAGAAGGTGTTCGAATCGAAAGAGACGGCCTTCGGCTATAACGCTTTGACGGGCGAATACGGCAACATGGGCAAGATGGGTGTCATCGTGCCCGCGAAGGTCGAGCGGGTCGCCCTGCAGAACGCGGCCTCGATTGCGGCCTTGCTGCTGACGACCGACGCGGCGATCTGTGAGATCAAGGAGAAGAAGGAGAAGGCCGGCGGCGGAATGCCTCCGGGCGGTATGGGCGGCATGGGAATGTAAGCCGCGACGGCGGGCCAGGAGGCTCGCTTACGTGAAGAAACTATAACGGCGCGATCGCTCATCCCGATCGCGCCGTTTTTTTGTT
>CAYXGR010000474.1:0-2754 GCA_964464525.1 uncultured Planctomycetaceae bacterium | reverse complement strand
TGCGCAAGGGGCCCTATCTGTTTTACCCCGGCGTGCGGACTTGGTGGGTGCCGCGATGAGGATGTGAGCCAGGCGGGAAACCAACGGGAAGTGGAATGACGAGACGGAGCCCACCAGCTTTCCATGGTCTGGATGAAGTTGTACGAAAGCCGTGATTTTACTCGTCATCCAGATGGGTAGCGATCCTGTCGATCAGGTCTGGAAGATCACGCGATAACGTTGCCCAGATTACATCCCGATCGATCTCTGCATAACCATGAACCAAGCGGTTGCGCATACCGATGATGTCTTCCCACGGAACACCTGATATAAGACCACGACGCATCGGGTTGATTCGACTTGCCGCTTCACCCACGATTTGCACAAGCCGTTCGACGGCGGAGCGGAAGACCACATCGGAGTCGAGGTCCGTGCGCGATCGATCTGTAGAAACCTCGATAGCAAGCCGCGCGTGAACCAGCATATCACGCAGAAGAGTTTCGTCGTCACGCTGCGACATATAGATCCTGGGCTTCCAAAAGAACGTGCTCGCGAAAATGTCGGCTCAGGAATCCCTGTGTATTAAGATCGACTTTCCACTCCAGTAGTGCGCTCAGTTCGCGCTCGATTGCAAAGAAAGCAAAACCGGGAGTTGCACCGGGGTCGAACTCTACGAGGATATCTAGGTCGCTGTCCGGGCCGAAATCGTCGCGTAAGACGGAGCCGAATAGCGCGAGGCGGCGGATCCGGTGGCGGCGACAGAAATCAGCGATCCGAGCACGGTCGATCTGTGGGCGTGGGGTAGACATGATCGCACGATCCTAATTCTGAAATATGGAAGCGTCAGCCTATCAGTCGAACGATCATGCGACTTTGATGTTATCCGGGATGACCAGTTCGATCTGGATCTCTTTGTGGTCGCAGACAAGGGTGGCCACTTCGCGAATGTTGGCCGTGATTTCGTCCAGAGTCTTGCCCTGGGTGTGGACGCTGTCGTCTTCCAGCGCATGGGCCGCCAGCCAATCATCGTCGGCCTGGTCCACAATCACATGGTACACTTTCATCGAATATCCGCCTCGAATTCGTCCTAGTCGATTTCCAGATTTCGGGCAATCCGCCGCATCGTCAGGCGGTTGATTTCCTTGTGCCGCGGGACTGGCTCACCCCGATCACCGGGCTTCCCGACTATTGTATGCCGAGATCCCTCTCGAAGCACGGTAAAACCACGATCCGAAAGGGCCTTCATCCCCTTCCGGCGCGGATAACTCATCGTGTTCCCTCACCCATATGCCGAATGATGTCATCGCCGAATTCGCTGCACTTCCGCAAAGTCGCCCCCTCCATCTGCCGGTGGAAGTCGTAGGTGACCGTCTTGGCGTCGATCGCGCCGCGGATGCCCTTGAGAATCAGGTCTGCCGCCTCGGTCCAGCCGAGGTGGCGGAGCATCATTTCGCCTGAGAGAATTAAACTCCCCGGATTGACCTTGTCCTGATCGGCGTACTTCGGCGCGGTGCCGTGGGTGGCCTCGAAGATGGCGTGGCCGGTGAGGTAGTTGATGTTGCCGCCGGGGGCGATGCCGATGCCGCCGACGCAGGCCGCGAGGGCGTCGGAGATGTAGTCGCCGTTGAGATTCAGCGTGGCGATGACGTCGTACTCGGCCGGTCGCGTGAGAATCTGCTGCAGGAAGGCGTCGGCGATGACGTCCTTGATGATGAGACCGGCACCGGGCTTGCCGTCGGGGATTTTGTGCCAGGGGCCGCCGTCCAGCTCGACGGCGCCGTAGAAGTTCCGGGCGACCTCGTAGCCCCAGTCGAGGAAGGCGCCCTCGGTGAACTTCATGATGTTGCCCTTGTGGACAAGGGTGAGGCTACGGCGTTTGTTCTGGATGGCGTAACCGATGGCGCTGTGGACCAGCCGCTCGGTGGCGAGGTAGCTGACGGGCTTGATGCCCAGGCCGACGTTGACGGCCTCATCGCGTTTGGGGGCGCCGATCGACTCGAGCCGATCCTGCCATTGTCGGCATCGATCGAGGGAGCCAAATCGGATGCGGGAGAATTCGGAGGGAAACTCCCGGGCGAGGAAATCGAGCAGACCCGCGGCCTCGGGGGATCCCCCGGCGAACTCGATGCCGGCATAGATGTCCTCCGTGTTCTCGCGGAAGATGACCATGTTGGTCTTCTCCGGTTGCTTGACCGGGCTGGGCACGCCATTGAAGTATTGGATCGGACGGAGACAGACGTACAAGTCGAGTTGTTGGCGCAGGGCGACATTGAGCGAGCGGATGCCACCGCCGATGGGGGTTGTCAACGGTCCCTTGATGCCCACCAGGTATTCTCGGAAGTCCGCCAGTGTCTCATCGGGAAGCCAACTGCCGGTCTTGTTGAACGCCTTTTCACCGGCGAGGACTTCGCGCCAGGCGATCTTTCGCTTGCCGCCGTAGGCCTTCTCGACCGCCGCGTCGAACACGCGGACCGACGCCCGCCAGATGTCGGGACCGGTGCCGTCGCCCTCGATGAAAGGGAGGATGGGTTCGTCGGGAACGTTCAGCTTGCTGTCAGATCCGAGGGTGATTTTTTCGCTGGGCATAGGGAGCCTCCGTTCTACGTGTTTTGAGGGATACACATTTTTCCCTCCGACATGATAGCGGAAATGAACGGCACCTCAACGACTCTGGAATTCTGTAGTTTACAGGACAACAGGCAGGCTGAACGCCAGCATTCTTTAATCCCCGTACATGATGGCCCAGAACATGCGGACGAGCGAACAGAGGACCAT
>CAYXGR010000473.1:0-2786 GCA_964464525.1 uncultured Planctomycetaceae bacterium | reverse complement strand
GCATGGGGTGCAGAAGGTCGCATGTTCGAATCATGTCGCCCCGATTGTAAAACCCTGATGTGCAATACCTTATGAATTGCGGTTTTCCTGTCGCGGGCAAGCTGGGGTGCCGTTATGCCATGGCCGGTGCCGATATGTGGTTCAGGAGTGCCGTCATGCCCCGCCGTCCGTCCGTCTGTTGGGATGCCCACAACCAGCGATTCCGCTCACGAATCAAGGGGAAGTCCTACATCCTCGGCCGCGATATTGCGACGGCCCACGAGTGTTTGGCTTTTAATAGGGACAGTCAATAATAAACTGTCCTCTTTTCTCAGATTACTTCGAAAAACCAGTGCCCATCCACATTGAATTCTTCGCATCAGGCCGAAGTATGTGATCGCCAGGCAGGCCAGATATTTCGGCATCGCGTCCGATTTATCCCGCGTTCCGGAGTAGCGATCCCGTCCGCCACAGCGGCAAACCAGTATCCATGTCTGCGCCTGAGCGAGGGCGGGAACACGCATATCCATGCAATAGTGAGGCTGCGGGGTGAATATTGTCAAGTGCGGGGCGAATGCCGCTGAACCAGTACACCATGACAGTTCCCGCGACCCACGAACCCAGCGAAGGATGGTTCATCAGCCCCATCTGTTGATCATGCGGATCAGCGAATCCGAGCCCCGAGCGCGAGCGAGTGGGTCGATGATCAATGGCCTACTCCAGTGAAGAACCCCACAATGACGCGCCGAAACCCTGGATATAACCCGCGTAGAGTGTCATGCACCCCTGAGCCCCGCTGATTACAGCAGATTCCGCGCTTTCGTCGATGATTTGATCATCGCCAAGTCGGCGTTGCGCGTGAGACATCCACCCATGAGACATTCACCCGCGAGACACCAACTACTGTGAGATCATTAGGAACCGATGCCCCCCTTTTCCGTCACCCATTCCGATTCTACTGGCGTGCTCGAACCGCTTGAATCAGGCCGATCGGAGCGCCATCCACGCTCATCCTCATCACTCGCTCGGCTCGTTCGTGTCGGGGTTCTTGCGTCGCTACCCATCATAGCAATCCTCACCTGCCTTCCCGTGCTGGGATCCTGGTGTGACCTGACGCCCGACAGTGTCAACTATCTTTCGATTGCCCGAACGCTCTGTGAGACCCATCACTTCCCGACTGAAGCTCTGGCTTGCCCGCCTGGCTTTCCCGTACTGCTCGCGCCGTTGATGATCTTTGGCGATACTCCTTTTGTCGCGATCCGCCTGCTGTTCATTTCATGTCTCGCCATCACGAGCCTGATGACCTATCAGCTCTATCGCCGGGAATCGGGGACGACGGCCGCTTGGATCGCAGGGTTTCTGGTCGCAACGAGCGCCGTGCTTTTCATTCAGGCGACTGTTGTCTTGTCTGAGATGGCCTTCCTGCCGCTGTCGCTGGGTGTATTGTTGTTCGTCATGCGATGGGACCGAGAAAGGATTCTCGGTCCAGCACATGGCCTTTCGATAGGCTGGATCGAGATCAGTGCCGGCGGACTGCTCAGCGCTGCGACCGTTCTGGTTCGGTCGATGGGCATCACGCTCGTACCCGTTGCGATGATCGTTCTGCTGACCGATCGCCGACGACCTCGGCGGCATCGATGGACCCGTGTCGGCCTGTATCTGCTCTCCACCGTCGCGCCGCTGGTTGCCTGGGAGATTCGTCAATCCGCCTGGCCGTCCAGATACAGTAATATGAACGTCTGGACCACAGCCCGGGAAGTCGAACACACCGACGCCACCGGTCCGGCCCTGCAACTACAGCGTCTGGCCCGCTGGGGGCCTCGGCGGCTGGGCGATCTCAAGACTGCGATCATTCCCAATCGTCTGGGCTGGCGGCTCTTTCAACCGCCGCTGGACCGGGCCTCGACCTGGCTGATCGGCGGATTCTTCATCGCCCTCTCCCTGTTTCGAGTCGTTCGTGACCGGAGCCCGATCGACGCGTATTGCCTGCTCACGCTGTTGATGCTTGCCTTCTGGCCATGGAACGAGGGAGTGCGACTGCTCATCCCGCTCTTGCCGATTCTGATCGGCAATATGCTGTGGCTTGCCGATCGGCGATGGCGACGGCCGGGTGTTCGCGTCTGGCAACGCACCGTCGTCGCGGGTGTTGTCGGGCTTATGATCCTCGGTTATGCGGGTGAGCGAATTGCCGCCGGAAAAATGCTGGCCTCGCATCGCGGCAAGGCCGAACGGCGAATCGACGCCATGTACACGCTCGCCGATGGGTTGCTCGCCGATGGATCAATCGCGGTGCGACGACTCTGCATCACTCCCGACAGCCACAACGACAAGCTTCTGCTCGCGGGCGCGGGCTATCTGTCACGCAGGCCGATCCACGACTACATCGACGTGCAATCCACCCTACCCGATGTACCCGAGATTGATGGGCCGTGCGATGCCTATGTGCATCGCTCGCTGAAGGATAGGGTCACGGCGCGCTGGGGCTGGGTGCCGTCCAAGGAGTTTGGCGCGTTCACCCTCTTCCGTCCATCTACTCGAAGACCATAGCATGGATCCTCATATCTTTGCTCAATAAAGATCCGCTTGTACTTCCAGTTCTTCGGTGTTTCCCGGCCTGGGGTTATTCGTTTTTCAGGTCCGCGGATGTCGTATAGCGGGGTGGGGATACCGTACTCCAGCCTTAGGAGATGGGCGGATTGTACCGCCCTTTCAGGGCTTGATTCGATGGGGGCGGCCGGAACCCAGGGCGGCGCTTCGCTCTGCCCTGGGCTGACATGTTGCGCCCCTTCGGGGCAAAAAGAGGAGCG
>CAYXGR010000472.1:0-2795 GCA_964464525.1 uncultured Planctomycetaceae bacterium | reverse complement strand
GCTTGGGAAGGCCGAGAGGTCGGCCGTACAGGGCCGCATATGACCCACACAGAGGAGTTCCACCCATGGCCACGAAGACCAACGCGAAGGCGGACATCGACAAGAAACGACATCAGGCACTCGATAGGGCACTCCAGCAGATCGAGCGGGCCTACGGCAAGGGCGCCATCATGATGATGGATGGCGATTACTCCCCGTGCAAGGATGCCATCAGTTCCGGCGCCCTCTCGCTGGATATGGCCCTCGGCGGCTACGGCATTCCAAGAGGCCGCATCGTCGAGATCTTCGGCCCCGAATCGAGCGGCAAGACAACGCTGGCGTTGAATGTGATCGCCTCGTCCCAGAAGAGTGGCGGTGTCGCCGCGTTTGTGGATGCTGAGCATGCACTGGATCCGGCCTGGATGAAAAAGAATGGCGTCAACCCCGAGACGCTGCTGGTCTCGCAGCCCGAGGGAGGCGAACAGGCCCTGGAGATCACCGAGATGCTGATCCGCTCGAACGCGGTCGATGTCATTGTGGTCGATTCCGTCGCCGCCCTTATCCCCAAGGCCGAGCTCGAGGGAGATATGGGCCAGGCCCAGGTCGGCAGCCAGGCGCGGCTCATGAGCCAGGCGATGCGGAAGTTGACGGCCGCAATCGCCAAGAGCCGCTGCATCGTCATCTTCATCAATCAGATACGCATGAAGATCGGGGTCATGTTCGGCAGCCCGGAGACCACGCCCGGCGGTCGAGCCTTGAAGTTCTACAGCTCGATCCGGATCGATATCCGGCGGATCGCCTCGATCAAGGAGGGGGATCGCGTCACAGGCAACCAGGTCCGGGCACGTGTCGTCAAGAACAAAGTCGCCCCGCCGTTCCGCGATGCCCAGTTCGACATCATGTTTGACTCCGGGATCAGCAAGTCGGGCGATCTGCTGGAACTCGGCACCAAGCACAACATCGTCGAGAAGCAGGGTGCCTGGTTCCGCTACGGCGCGACCCAGCTCGGCCAGGGCCGGGAGAACTCCAAGCGCTACCTCGAGGACAATCCCGATCTCTACGCCGAGATTCGCGGCAAGGTTCTCGACGCCTGCGGCTATGGAGAGAAGAAGGTCAAGGCGGAGACCGCCGACGGCAACGGCAAGCCAAAGGCCGAACCCGCCGGCGCAAGCAAGGCGGCGCCGATCGTGAAGCCCAAGCCGACCACCAAAAGGAAGCCGGCACGGGCGGGGGTGTGAAGAGCCACGGACTTCCAGTCCGTGCGGTCGTTCGAACTCATGTGCATCCCAGAATCACGAAGCCAGCTTCAATACACGGCGAGCCCGAAAGATTGACATGAACTCCCACCGATTTCTCGCACGCGTATGCCTGCTGCTCGCTCTCGCCGCTCCGGCGTGGGTTCGCGCCGACGCACCGGGAAAGCCAACCGCGCGGACGAACGCGCCCGATTCCGTCGCCGTCAAGGGCCGGCTCACCGAGATCGAGGGCATCTCCATACTCCGCGTCTGGGGCACACCCCACGAGCGCGGCTATGCCCACGGCTATCACATGGCGCGGGATATTCTCGATCTACTCGAGAACTATCTGAATGACGAATCGAACGTCGGCAAGGCCGCTGCCTATCAGATGGCCTCGATGATGGTCTCCCGGATCATGAAGATCGAGCCGAAGTATGAGCAGGAACTTCGCGGCATGCTCGAGGGGATCGAGGCCCGGCTGGATGGCAAAACTACGATCTCCGTATTGAAACGAAAGCTGAACTACACAGACCTCGTGGCGATCAACTGCATTCCCGATTCGTCGCGGCTGGGGTGTTCCTCCTTCGCCGCCTGGGGGCGGCTCACGAAGGATGGCCACACGCTGTCGGGTCGGAACCTCGACTGGATCCGGATCGACGCCTTGGCGGACAATCAGTTTGTCCTTTGCTATCTGCGTGAAGGAGGCGGCGAGCCGCTGCCTTGGGTGTCGATCACCTGGCCGGGTCTGATCGGCTGTCTGACGGGGATGAACGAACGCGGCGTGACGGTCTCGATGCACGACGCCCCGGCAGACCCGCCGAACGTGCGTACCGGTTTCACGCCCCGCGCCTTTGCCCTGCGCGATGCGATTGAGGCGGCCTACCCAGAATCGATCGGGAAGGACATCACCCATGTTTTGCGCGCCAGGACCGTAGCCGTGGGGAATATTGTGTCGGTCACGACGCCCTATTCACTCCGTCGAATCACGCGCACCCGCACCGGGCCGAGTCTGGTGTTCGAATACGATGGGGTGACCTCTCGACAAGGCGGCGTCACGCTTCGGACTGCCCGGACGACAAACATTCCCACTTGCTACCTGTCCTATCAAGGTGTGCGGGGTGAGTTTGATCAGGTCTGTACGAATCATTATCGCAAGCGCGGCGAGCCTGTCTCGTGCGCTCGATACAAGGAGATCAATCGGGGGCTGAGCGCGATCAAGTCATCGGAAAAATTGCTCGACGTGAACGGGGTCTGGGAGATCCTCGGAAGTGTTGATCGGCCCACAACGGATATCCCGGGACTAATGACGTACCACAGCGTTGTTTTCGAGCCGAACGCGCTGCGGATGCATGTGGCGTTTACAAGGGATGGGAAACCTGCCCCAGCTTGCAAACACGTCACGCTCGATGTGAGCACGTTGCTGTATCGATCCGGATTGTGATGCGGTGGGGAGGCGGATGCCCGCGCTGTGCCTGGGCATGCCACCCGACCGCTCCCTCACGGTTGCGGCTCTGATGTTTCCTCCAACTGGCAACACCCACCACGAATCGCTACCCTGCACGGCATGCTCTGGCAACG
>CAYXGR010000471.1:0-2804 GCA_964464525.1 uncultured Planctomycetaceae bacterium | reverse complement strand
TTCCGAATGTGCTCCTCAAATTCCGAGCGGAACTTTTGAACAATCGTGCGAATCGGGAACGCCGCCCCGTCCGGCAGGCCGCAGATGCTCAGGCCGGGCATCATGCCCATATTCGTCGTGATGTCTTCGAGCAGATCCAGATCGGAGATGCGACCGGCCCCCAGGGCGATCCGCATCGCGATCTTGTACATCCAGTTGGTCCCCTCGCGACACTGCGTACATTGGCCGCAGCTCTCCGAGGAGTAGAACCGGGCCACGTTGGCCAGTACCTGCCGGATGTCGGCATCGTGGGGGATCACGATCGCCCCGCCGGTGCCCAGACCGAGCAGGCCATACTTGCGGACATCATCGAAGTCCAGCCGGCAGTCCAGCTCCTCCTCGGTCAATACCCCCACGCTCAGACCGCCGGGGATACACCCCTTGATCCGCTTTCCGTCGACCATCCCCCGGCCATAGTCGTCTCCGAAGATCAGTTCACGACAACTCAATCCGAGCGGGGCCTCGTAACAGCCCGGACGTTTCACCGGGCCGCTGACCGTGTAGAGTTTCGGCCCGGCGGAGGACTCGGTTCCGATCGACTTGAACCACTCGTTTCCGCGTTCGAAGATGTGCGGCAGGCAGCAGAGCGTCTCGACGTTGTTGACGACCGTCGGCTTACGGAACAGGCCCTCGATCGCCGGAAATGGTGGCTTGATCCGCGGCCAGCCCCGCTTGCCCTCCAGGCTCTCAATCAGACCGGTCTCCTCGCCGCAGACATAGGCCCCCGCCCCGCGGTGTACGACACACTCCATCGAAAAGTCCGTGCCGAAAATCTTCTTGCCGAACAGCCCCGCCGCGTAGGCCTCGTCCACCGCCCTTTGCACAATGTGAAACTGTTCGTGAAACTCGACCCGCATGTAAATATAGGCAACCGTCGTCCGCGTCGCGAATCCGGCGATCAGGATCCCCTCGAGAAGCTGATGCGGATCGTTCTCCATCAATACCCGGTTGCAGAACGTGCCCGGCTCCGACTCGTCGGCGTTGACGCACAGATAGGTGATCTCCCGATCCGGCGGGAGGAACGACCACTTCATGCCCGCCGGAAAGCCCGCTCCTCCCCGACCGCGCAGTTTGCTCTCCTTCACGATCTCGACCACCCGGTCGGGCGTCATTTCCTTGACGACCTTTTCCGCCGTGGCATAGCCGCCCCGGGATCGATAGACCGACAGGCTGCGGCTCCCCTCGACGCCGACGTTTCTCAACAGGACCGGTTCATATTTCGACATGGCACTCCGCCGTATAGGCCGGATCGAGATTCGCAAATCTCGTCATCGGCGCGTTCGGAACGATGGACTGAAAATACAACAGGCTCCAGGCTATCATCATCAGGCTCAGCCAGGTTCGCCAGCCGCCCCGCGTCATCGGGGCGATCACCACCAGCCAGATCGGCAGAAAGTCCAGCGCGAACCGGCTGTAGCCGTGCTCCAGAAAGCCGGGGCTATGATAGCACAACACCCCGATCATGACCGGAAGGGTGCTCAGCATCAACACCCGCGCCCTGCGCTCCCGCCACCAGCGAGGCACGGCGATCAGCACCCACAACGCCAGCGGGGTCGTGATCCACAGACTGATCCCCTGACCGTTCCGATCCCGGATCGGAACACCGCTCAACGAAAACGCGCCGACATCAATCGTCGGCGGCGCCAAGTGCAAAAAGTAGGCGTTGCCCGGGTCGTAGGCGTCGATGCCCGTCAGGTATCGGGTGGAGAAAGTGCCGTAGGTCAGGCAGCGACGACCCATCGGACCATCCTCGCGGCCGACGTAGATGAACCGATAGCCGAAGTCGAGCGGTTTGCCGAACTTCAGGTAATTGAGCGTCAACAGGGGGGCTGCAATGACAGCGAGGCCCGCGCCACACAACGCGAACCGCCGAAACCCGCCATTCCGCCAGGCAACCCATAGCAGCGGCAGGCCGTAGAGAAAGGTGATCTGCCGCGTGTAGGTCGCGATCAATAACCCTATCAAACCCGGCCAGATCCGTTGCCGCCCCAACAGGTCGGCCGCCAGGATCAGCAGCCCGATCTGAGACAGAACATGGTTCACCTCGCCGAGATAGGCGGTCCGGGCATGGTTCAAATTCGGCAACACCGCCGTCCCGCCCATCCACGCCAGCGTCAGCACCGCCGCCCAGGCCGAATCGCCGACACGTCGGCGGAACACTACGAACCCCGTGACCGGCAACGTCCAGAAGGCCAAGAGCACATAGGTCTGAGGCGACCACATCCCCTCGGGGAGATGCAGCAGCGACGTATGCAGCGGGGAGAGAATAACCGTCAGGATAGAGAGCAGGGGCGGGAAGACGTTGTAAACCTTGCCTTCGAAACAGGCCGTATCGTGCGGCCGCCCCCCCCGCATCACGGGCATCCCCATCGCATGGCAGATCCAACCGCCCGTTGAGCCACGAGACACCCTCCGCGATCGCGGCGTTGGAGATACGGCCATTGGTCTCCGCGGCGGCCTCCCATTGCGAAAGCCGGATCTTCGGGCCCAGCACGAGCTGAATCGCCGCGAGCAGAAGCAGAAAGCACCCGGCAACGCGCCACCGCGACTCCAGAGGCGCTGAAGACTTCGGCTTCACAACCGCCGGAGACTCCTCTCCGCCCGAAGACGGCCGCTGGACCGTGAATCCTTTCTCGGTCCTCCCCCCTGAAGAATCCTTTCCCCCAACCGGTCTGATTGTGACTTCAGGCTCCGGTTGCTCGGGATTCGCTGTTTCTGAATCCGGTTTCGAGGATGGCATGTCACCCATCTGCACAATCCACTTC
>CAYXGR010000470.1:0-2811 GCA_964464525.1 uncultured Planctomycetaceae bacterium | reverse complement strand
TTCATCGCGAGAATCCTTCTTGATGTGAATTTGTCACTTAAATGACTGTGTGGGATTCTGTAGCACGTTGGTGATCTGAAGGCCGCACTGGCTGAAGCCAGTGGCTCTTCCGCGATGCAGAATCACGCACACTGAAATAGAACCCCCCGGAGACGACCACCATGTCCCTGCTTGTGACTGGAACCATCGGAATCGATACTGTTGAAACGCCTGAAAGCCGGGCCGACGACGTTCTCGGAGGCTCGGCGGCCTATTTCGCACTGGCGGCCAGCCTGTTGCACCCTGTCCGGCTCGTCGGCGTCGTGGGCGACGATTTTCCGGCCGGATTCCGTGAACAGTTCAACGGCCTCCCGATCGACACCGCCGGTCTGGAGATCCGCCCCGGGGCGAAGACCTTTCGCTGGCACGGCAAGTATCTCGACGACATGAACGAGCGGGAGAGCCTCCGCACCGATCTGAACGTGGTGGGTGAGGCACCGCCAAGTATTCCCGATTCATTCCGTGACTCGCAATACGTCTTTCTTGCCAACACCCATCCGTCGATCCAGAAGCAATTCATCGAGCAGCTCGATTCCCCTCGGCTCGTCGTGTGCGACACGATGGACCTGTGGATCGCCGAGTTCCGTGACGAGTTGGTCGCGACGCTGCGGTCCGTCGGCGGTGTGGTGCTCAATGACGGTGAGGCCCGGATGCTGACCGGTCGCTCCGACCTGATCCATGCGGGGCGGGCCGTGCTGGAGTACGGCCCCCGATTTGTCGTCATCAAAAAGGGCGAGCACGGGGCGATGTTATTGACGTCCGACGAGATCGCGGTCTTTCCCGCCTACCCCACCGATCAGGTCAAGGACCCGACCGGCGCGGGCGACAGCTTCGCCGCGGGGATGATGGCATCCCTCGCGAAGATGGATAGCGTGGACATGCCGGCGCTGAAGTCCGCGGTCGCCCGTGGAACCTGCATGGCCTCGATCACGATCGAGGATTTCTCCCTCGAGGCCCTCCGCCGAGCCGATGCCGCCGAACTCGACTCCCGGCTGCAACGCTTCCGTTCGATGCTGACCTTTGAATGAGGGGGAGACGTGTTCCACTGCTTCAAGCAGTGCGGCCCATCGAAACCGCTGATCCAACCTGAAACCTCAATCCGCAATCGACATAGTCGTACCTTGTGGTTGGATATGCGATACAATCAAAGCCAGTATGCGGTCCTTCATCGCCATCGACTTCGACGCCGCCATCCGGCGGCAACTCGCCGCAACGCAGGATCGCCTCCGCCATCACTGCCCATCTCTTCGATGGGTCGATCCCGAAAAAATACACCTGACGCTGAAGTTTCTCGGCGAGATCGACGACGACCAACTCGAACCCGTCGCACGAACCCTGGACGAACTCACCCGCGACTGCCGGTCGTTCGACATCGCCGTTCGCGGACTCGGCGTTTTCGGTACTCCGCGATCGGTCCGAGTCGTCTGGGTTGGTCTGCACGAGCCGCAGGGCTTCCTGGCACGCTGTCACGCGCGGTGCGAGACATTGTTGCTGCCGCTGGGCTTTCCCAAAGAGAATCGCCCCTTCCGCCCGCACCTCACCCTCGCCCGTAACCGCTCGCCCCGGGATTCAAACGACATCCGCCGTGCCGTCGAAAAGCACGCCAACCTGAACGCGGGCATCCAGACCGTCACCTCGATCACCCTCTATCAATCGACGCTCACAAGCGACGGGCCGATCTATCAGCCGCTCAGCCAGCACCCATTCCCCGATACATAGGGCACGCGTAGACTTGGAACACGTCTAACAAGTTCTGTGGCACCGGTTTCCAATTGGTGCGAACTTTTGTAACTCAAAACTCGAAACTTCTTCCTCATCCAACAAATCGTTCGATCAGCGCCGCCCATTTCTCCGCCGTGAACTCCGCGTCGAATGATTCATCGAAGAGCCGCCGCGCCGCCTGGCCCATGTTGCGAAGGCAATCGGGATCGGTCTTTAACTGGCGGATCCAGCTTACCAACGATGCCGCCCCGTCTTGTGGGATCTGCACGCCCGCCCGATTCGATCGGAGCCACTCTGCAATCTCGGACTTCTCGCTGCCCACGAAGATCGACGGCTTACCCGCCGCGAGGATCGCATAAATCTTGTACGGCAGGGCTTGATCGTACATCGCCTCGTGCTGGGAAACGAGACACAGGTCCGCCGTGTCCAGCACCTCGCCCAGCCGCTCGGCCGGCTGATAGTCGATAAGTCGCCCGTTCGACGGCAGACGATCCCGGATCGCAGCCCGCTGCGGCCCATCGCCGATGAATTGAAACAGGAGGTCCGGCTCACTTTTCAGGGCATTGCACGCGGTCAAAATCGAATCAAACGGATGCGACAGTCCCATGTTGCCCGCGTACTGAACGACAAACTTTCCCTCCGGGTTGTACTTTCGCCGAAATCGATTCTCCTCCGTCGAACCCAGCCGATCTGCATCAAAACCGTCGTGGATCGTTCGAAGCCTCTGCGATTCGACCTTCCGCGTCCGGGCAATCCGATCGGTGATCCCCTGCCCGATGCTCACCACACACGCCGCCTCACACATGAGTTGCGTATCCTTTGCCAGCCACCGCTTGAATAGAAACGATTGATCCGAGATCTTTCCCAGTGTCGCGGCCAGATCGGGATAGAGATCGAACACACAGTCAATATACGGGCAGCCCCGCCGTCGGGCGATCCGCCGGGCAATCCGCGCTCCCTGCGGCGGCGCCGTCGTGCCGATGACCAGGTCGATGGTGTCCAACCGCCGCGCCGCGCGCACCGCCGCCCGCTCGAACAACGCAAAACCCA
>CAYXGR010000469.1:1313-2817 GCA_964464525.1 uncultured Planctomycetaceae bacterium | reverse complement strand
TGAGAAATGCGGGTTAGGGGGGGCTGACCCTGGGCGGCGCTACGCGGTTTACACCGTTTCGCTCTGCCCTGGGCTGACATGTTGCGCCCCCGCAGGGCAATAAGAGGCGCATGGGAACCTGCTTCGGGGCAATAAAGAGGCTTGTGATCCTGCTCGGTCGCTGAGTGATTATCCGGAAGCACGAGGCCATTATCAAAGCCTCCACATCCATGTGGACATTGCTAAAACAACTTGCAATATCGAAAGTAATATGTGTTGCTTCCCCCGAAATGACCGGACAACACGGACACATTCGAAATGTTCAAACAGCCGCTAATTCCCGATATACCGCTTCATAACCAAGCGCCATCACAGCAGCCGTAAATCGCAACTCGGCATTTCGCCGACAAGCCTCCGATCGAATCCGATCCAGCCTCGAAACGGCCTCAACCGCCTCGTCAATCGACTCCACCACGAAACCCGTTTCCCCCTCGACAATGATCTCCGGCAAGGCGCCGCGCCGCGTCGCGATCACCGCTGTCCCGCTCGCCTGCGCCTCCACCGCCACAAGCCCGAACGGCTCCGCCCAGTTGATCAGAAACAACACCGCCGCCGCCTTGCGATAAACAGGTGCAAGCTCCGCCTGAGACAGAAGTCCCAGAAATTCGACGTTTCCGCCGTCCAGATGCGGTTTGATCTCCACGTCGTAGTAGTCCTGATACTGCGACTCGATCATCCCGGCGATCAGCAATCGCCGACCCGAACGCTGTGCGACTTCGATCGCCTCCGCCACTCCCTTCTCCGGCGCCAGCCGACCGGCGAACAGCAAGTAGTCCTCCTTCTCCGGCTCAAAGGGGAAATCTTCTATGTGAATCCCATTATGAACCGTGGCGACATAATTCAATTCGGGCAAAAACCCCCGCTCGGCATCAGAAATTGAGACAAAGGGCCGTTCGCGATAGGCCAGCAACGCCGGATGCGCCGCCCGAACCCACGCCGATCCATGAAGCGTCGTAACCACCGGGCAGGGAACCAACCGGCTGAAGACCAGCGCATGGACATGCAGGTGCGAATGCACGATGTCAAACGCGCCCTCCGCTGCCCGCTCCATACACGCGGCGATATGCATCTGCTCAAGCACCCGGTAGTCAGGCGGCCCCTCGAGCAGACCACTCACCGAATCGAACGCCCGCGGCCGATTGCGTTCGTGATCGGGCCAGGTCTCAAAGGCATGCGGGCAGGTTGCAACAAGGGTTGCCGAGGTGTTGGAACCGCCGGCGGCAAAGAGCGTAACGTCGTGACCGAGACGGACAAGCTGCTCCGTGAGATTGTAGGCCACCTGTTCCCACGGACCATAGCCGGAGGGTGGGAGGGGCCAACTGATGGGTGCGAGCATGGCAATGCGCATGGGATGGCTCTCTGTCAATATCAAACATGTAATCGATCGGGCTTACGATCATGGATCGTTTTATAGTGGAGGGGTGGGCACCGGCAAGCAGAGCTTGCCGGTGGCACCCGGCCGCAC
>CAYXGR010000469.1:0-1213 GCA_964464525.1 uncultured Planctomycetaceae bacterium | reverse complement strand
GGAAACCGGTGGCACAGGTGTTTCAGGATGTATTGGACGCCACGAGGTTATTCCATCTCGTCGGGCTCGCCCGCGCCGGCGAGGATGCCGATCGTTGTGCGGGTCTCGACCTCGAGCATGCGGATCTGATCATCGAGGAGGACGGCCGCCGCAAGGTGCGTTGTCTCTTGGCCGGGGTTCCATGCGGCCATGTCTCGATAAAGATCGGCGAGGGCGGTCATGATGTGCGGATTGCAGGGCGATTGTTCGCGTGCCCGTTTCAGGATGTCCAGGGCCTCCTCGACGTTGCCCGCGGATTCATGGGCGAGGGCGAGGTTGAGCCGGGCCAGCGCGTCATCGGGATCGACGAGCACGACGTTCTGGAATGCCAAGGTGGCCTCCAAAGGCTCGTTGAAGTCCATCAACACGATGCCAAGGTTGAACCAGCCGGTTGTGACGCTCGGCCGCAGTCGGGTGAAGGCAGTCCAGGCGTCGCGGGCCTCGGCCAGGCGGCCTTCGCGCTGGGCGAGACCGGCCAGGTTGTAATAGGCCTTGGCGTGGAGCGGATCGAGGCGGACAACCTCGCAGAACTGCTCGGCGGCGCCGCCGGACTCGGCCAGTCGCGTGAGCAAAACACCATAGTTGTAGCGTGCCTTGATGTTCTCGGGTGAGATGAGAATAAGACGCTCGTATGTCTCCACGGCGTCGGTATAATGCTCCATCGCAACCAGGGCCTCGGCCCGACCGGCAAGGGCGTCGACGTGGCCGGGATGGCGGTTGAGAAGCCGGTCGAAACGACGCAGCGCGGCGTCGGCCTTGCCATCCGCAAGCTCAACCTGACCGGCGAGCACCTGGAAGACAGGTGTCCGACCGATGTTGCTTCGCAGGCGTATGGCGGCTTGATCGAGCATGTCGGCAAGAATGACGCCGGATTGGCGCCACACCAGCAGGCGATGTCGAAGCGTGCGGACAAGGGCTCGGCGATGCGCGAGCAATCGATCCGTCGGCGTCGGTATCTCGATTACGATCGGCCGGTTGGGATCGCCGGCATGTCCCGCGCGCTCGTGTGCGATTGTTTGTGGAGCGGGATCGCCATCGGTTTGTGTCACATAGCTCCAGAGCGCGACGACAACCGCAGCGAAGCAGACGAACGAGATCGGGATGAACCATCCTTTGTTCACGTCCGATATGGTGGGAACATCGGGCGTGGCTGTCAACAGGAAAATGTCGAAAA
>CAYXGR010000468.1:0-2817 GCA_964464525.1 uncultured Planctomycetaceae bacterium | reverse complement strand
CCCGAGCGCAAGCGAGTGGGACCGATGGTCAACGGCCTACTCCAGCAAGAACCCCACATTGACGCGCCGGAGCTCTGAATATAACCCGCGTAGAATGTCATGGACCCGGCCGCACGAACTGGAAGTCCGTTGCTCGTTACAGTGGTTCGTCACAGTGGTTCGCACCGGTTGGAAACCGGTGCCACAGTTCCGCCTGTGTTGTCATGGAACCTGATCGCAAACCCTCTCGCCGTGATCATGGATGATTCCCCGTGTTGCACCTATGATGGAGAGGCAGGATTCATGGCCTGCTGGAATCGTGCCCCACAACGAATGTTCTGCTCCAGGTAGTCTTCATGATCTACACGGTCATAGTTTTTGGATGCATTGGCGTCGTCGTGTTGGCGCTCAGCCGCCGCACCGTCGCGGCGCAACCCGTCTGCCCGAACTGCCGAGAACCGCTGGAGAACTTCGAAGTTGACCGCTGTCCCCATTGCCTGCTCTGGCAGCCGCCGGATCGCGATGCGCCGACGATTCAATGGCGAAAACGCCAGGCGATCCTCGGCGGACTGCTGATCGTTCTCCCAGCCATTTTGCTCCTTCTGCTTCCGATTGTGATAGAGGCCATCTTCGCCCCACCGTCAATCTCTACGCCGATCGTTACGCAACGGAACTGGGGAGCACCCCCGCCTGTGCCGCCCGCCATGCAATCACTGTCGCCGAAGGAGATCAACACATTGCGAGGGATGGGATACCTCCCGGGGCAGTGGGGTACGCCGGTTCCGCAGCCCGGTTCGCCGCAAACCAAGCTCTCCGATTTGCCGCCGCACGTGATCAAGGCCCTCCGTTCCGCGGGCTATCTGCCGTCGGATTACGTCGAACCGACACCGGAAGACGAGGGTGATGTCGACACGGAGAAAGATGTCGCGCCAGATGACAGGAACGGCGGCTAGTACTTCGTTGCACATGATTCAATGGTTGGCACGGACGGGTGGCACGGTCTAACGACGCAGTCGTTAGGCCGTGAGTCTCGCGAGTAACCACGGCCATACCAGCGCCAGGCCATGCTACCCAGTTTCCGTGTTACCCAACTACTAGTTACATGGCCACAACGGTGTTGCTCGGCGAACCGCAACGCCGATGTTGAATCTATCGGGAGTGACTCCGTGAAGTGCCGAACCTGTGACAAAACAATCGCCGCCGACAGCCGGTTCTGCAAGCATTGCGGCGAGAGGATCCCCCGCCCCCGCAAGCCGAAACGTGTCACCGCGTCATCCAGCGCGAAATCCCATGATCAGTCGGATACCGATGAATCGCCGGACCGCTATCACGACCCGGAAGGCGAGCAATCCGTCTGGGCCGGTCGGCCGTCGTGGCGGGCCTATTCCGGCGCGTGGCTTTGGTGGCTCGTTATCAGCGGCGGCTGCCTGGCCGCTGCCTCGCACTATGCCGGCGGCGGTTCGGACCTGGTCAAGATCACGTGGCTGTTCGTGGGCGGGGCGGCCGTGGCCCTGTTTATCCGCGAGGCCCTGATCGTCTACGGACTGAACTACCAGCTCACCACGCAGCGGCTGATCGTACACCGGGGCATCTTCACGCGCATCACCGACCAGATGGAACTGCTCCGCGTCAACGACGTGCGTCTGAAACAAGGCGTGGTCGATCGGCTCGTAGACACGGGCCGCCTCGAGGTCTTCAGCACAGACGAATCCGACGAGACGCTCACCCTCGAATCGATCCCCACCCCGACGGAGGTCGCCGAGGCCCTGCGCCGACACGTTCGCGGCGTGCGGTCGAAGGGAATGCTGGCGGTGGAACACGTGTAAAGCATCGAAACACGGAACATTCACCCTGCCGGAAAAAAATGACGAAGTCTGTAAGAAAGCGGGCGATCGGATTCGAACCGCCGACGTCCCGTTTGGGAAGCTGGCAAAGCCGTTGTCCCTCTCCTAACTCTCTTTCATATCTGATCTTGCGTGACTGCCGCTGGCGGTTTACTGGCGGTTGTCGGCGCTGGTGATTGCCCGCTCGCACCATTTATCGAGGGGAATTTGCTTATCGTCGCGTTCGGCTCTCACGAGGACGAGTCCAAGCATCACCCGCGTCAGAGCGGCTGCGAAACGCGCCAAACACCCGATGCGATGACGGTCGCCGTCAGGTCCAACGGCATCCCAGATGTCGCCGTCTCGTATGGTTCGCAACTCGAAGTCGACCACGTCTGTCAGTCTCGCATGCTATCCCCGGCTGACGGACCCGGACGAATGATCTGTTCTACCCGGCGCGCAGGATTTTTTCCATCTTTCTTCCCTTGGCGAGTTCATTTACGAGCTTGTCGAGGTACCGACATTGGCGCGTGAGCGGGTTTTCAATCTCTTCTATCCGGTAGCCGCAGATGACACCCTTGATCAGGTGCGCATTCGGGTTGAGCTTGGCTTGCTGAAAAAACTCTTTAAAGGTCACCGCACTATCAATATATTTTTTTAGCTGCTTGTCATCGAAGCCGGTCAGCCAGTTGATCACCTGGTGTAGCTCTTCTTTGGTCCGGCCTTTCTCTTCAACTTTGCTCACGTAGAGCGGATAGACCTTAGAGAAAGTCATCTTCGCCACTCGGTCATCGTGCTCGGGTGTCGTTGTCGGCATGGGATAATCTCCGCAAGTGGGTTCCGCTGTGTGTGAGCCTCGGGCTGCTCGCCATTGTATTCGGTGGTTGTTCGCCGACCAACTCGACCTGACCCGCCCCCATCGTACCACGCAGCTCTGCCCAACCCCGAGGATGAGTGATCTACTGGCGGTTCGGAAGGATCAATAGGGACAAATAAGGACTTATGGCGACGAAAA
>CAYXGR010000467.1:0-2824 GCA_964464525.1 uncultured Planctomycetaceae bacterium | reverse complement strand
AGTCCGTTGATCATCGGCCCCGCTCGCTTGCGCTCGGGGCTCGGATTGGATGCACCCTGTGTGTGAAATCGCGGTTCAGGCTCGCTGCTCCGCACGATCAACAGATGGGGCTGATGGCCCATTCTACACATACAAATCACAGACCCGACAAAACACATGACTGCCCGGGCTCGTTCGTTTCCCAACACGTTATGTTTGACACGTCCGCGCCGGCGGGCTAGATTCGTGCACGACAAGACCGGTCGGTCGCATCTTCTTTTTTGGCACAACAATACGGAAACCCATCATGTACAATCTCAGTGAGCGCGGCGGGTTGGACGGTCAACGCCGGTCATGGATGTTTCTCATTCCAGCCATCGGCATTATGTGGATCATCGGTTGTCAGGCTACCGATCGCCATGATGAGAAGAAGCAGGCCCACGAGATATTCACGGTTCAGATCGATCGGAACAGGCAGGATGCGCCGGCTTTCCATCGGGCAGACGATCGACTTCCGGATCGCATGCTTCCCCGGCGTCTTGCATTCGAGGTGGTGGGATTCTCTCGCAGGCCCGGGCTGGGCGCATCTCAGGAAGCCCGCGCCGCTGCCCGGCAGGCGGCAATCATCGATGCGTTCTCTCGAGGATTGATCGAGACCCGACGCTCGCGTGGTCAGTCGATAAGCGATTTCACGGCGAAGTTGGGCCGGCGGCTGACTGTGATCCACCGCACTTTGGACACGGGTTATGAAGTGGAGGTTCGTCTGATTGCCAGTGGTCTGGAGAAGAAGTTCATCGTTCGAAACGGGGTGCTTCAACATCTGCCGCATGATTTCGAATTGATCCATCGAATGTTCTCGGAGACACGCGGGGAGTTTTCCCTGCTGCCGGCACATTCGCAGATGGGTTCGGACATTCAGGTCGCCAAGGTGGGCTGCTATCTTCCGCGTGGGTTAGATGGGACGCTTGCGGGGGGCATAGACGGCCTTCGCGATCCCATCGTCCCGTGAGGCATCACAGCCAATCACGCCCTCCCTCGATAGTGGGCGTTGGGTGCCATGCTTACACATCCCGGCAGTATCGGGATGGGTAAGCATGCCTCACATGTGAGTTTGTCCGTCCGCCATCCCCTCCCAGATCAGAGCTGCGCCCGCCAGGAAACTCCTCATCGTGCATCGGGAGTACGGCGTGCAAGGTAGCAATCCGAAATCAACACACGCATGCCATGTCATGAATCCCTTGGACCATAAGCAGGGGCCATTGCGTTGACCTCCCCTCCCGCGACGGAAAACCATCTGCTGCCGAGACCGCGCCGGGTGCGCCCTGTCGAGGGCATCGCGTCATTGCGTGGAGACTGGCGAATCGTATTCGCGAGCAAAGATGATCCAACCTTGACCGTGGCGGTTGGACGGATTCGCCCAATCGTCGGGCCGTACCTTCGACTGATTCAACGGACATCCAACCACCTAGCAGGCCGCGCGCCAGGTACCCTCCGGATCGAACGTCGTCCAAGCCGTCACGGTGAACAGTGGTATCAACTGCGTATTCGATCGGGTGAGATTGTTCTCCGCGCAGCCGGCGCTGCGGGTTTTCAATATGCCGCGTTGACGCTGGCACAACTCCTCGCCGCCGGTCGCACGACCGTTCGGGCGATGGACATCGAGGACTGGCCCGACTTTCCCGTTCGTGGAGTGATGCTCGACATCAGCCGCGACAAGGTTCCGACGATCCAGACGCTACATCGCCTGATCGACCGATTGGCCGGATGGAAGATCAACCAGGTTCAGCTCTACATGGAGCACACGTTTGCCTATTCGGGTCACGAGGCGGCCTGGCGCGGGGCATCGCCGTTGACGGGTGCGCAAGTTCGAGAACTGGATCGATTCTGCCGGGATCGATGCATCGATCTGGTGCCGAACCAGAATTCGCTGGGCCACATGGAACGCTGGTTGCGACATCCGGCGTATGCCCCGTTGGCCGAGTGTGCAGGCCCCTGGCGGACGCCGTGGGGGGAGGAGCGCCACCGACCGACGACGCTCTGCCCGATCGATCCGCGATCGGTTCGGCTGATGGCCTCGCTGTACGATCAACTGCTGCCGAATTTTTCGAGCCGTCTGTTTCATGTGGGCTGCGACGAACCCTGGGAACTCGGCCAGGGCCGGAGCCGGTCGGCCTGCGGGCGCCGGGGAACCGGCCGCGTGTACCTCGATTATCTCAAGCGAATTCATCGGCTCGTTCGCCGATCGGGCCGGCGGATGATGTTCTGGAGCGATTGGATTGAGAAGAATCCCGAACTGTTTATGGAACTTCCTGAAGAGGTGATCCCGCTCGTCTGGGGGTACGAAGCAGAGCATCCCTTCAAACGGATGTGCGCACGACCGGAGTCGATGGAGTTAGATTTCTACGTCTGTCCGGGTACGTCGAGCTGGTGCAGCTTTGGCGGGCGAACGAGCAACGCGTTGGAGAATCTCAAGAACGCCGCAATCAGCGGTCGGCGTCACGGCGCCGCGGGTTATCTCATCACGGATTGGGGTGACTTGGGGCATCGCCAGTACCTGCCGGTCAGCTATGCCGGATTTTTGTACGGGGCGGCACTCGGCTGGTGTGTCTCGCGAAACGCCGGCCTCGACGTCGCAGCGGAACTGAGCCGCCATGTCTTTCAGGATTCGTCGGGACATGCGGGTGAACTCTGGTTGGATACGGGCCGGGTGCACGAGGCCTCGCGGGTGGCGCTCAACAATCGCACCGTGTTGTTTGAATGTATGCGGTCGCCCTTGGACGGCACGGCAGGTGTCGAAGGACTTTCGGCGGACCGGGCGATGCGGATGTGTGAACAAGTTGCCGAC
>CAYXGR010000466.1:0-2826 GCA_964464525.1 uncultured Planctomycetaceae bacterium | reverse complement strand
GCGGCTCTGAATGCGGCTCTGGTGGGGATCAGCCCTTGGTGGCTCGGACAACTTCGGCGATGGTGGTGGTGCCATTGCGAACCTTGTTCCAGCCATCCTCGCGAAGCAGGACCAGACCCTGCTCCACCGCGAGGTTCTTGATCTTGCCCGCCGAGGCTCGCTGAAGCACCAACTCTCGCAATTCGTCGGTCAGCAACATCAATTCGAAAATACCTTTTCGGCCGGCGAAGCCCGTGTTTCGGCACTCGCGACAACCCTTGGTGCGAAATGCCTTCTCACCCGGTTCCAGAATGAAATCAGGGGGCATGTCCACGGGATCGGGCGTGTATTCCTCACGGCAGTAAGGGCAAAGTGTTCGCACCAGCCGTTGTGCCAGAATAGCCTCGACGCTACTGGCAACGAGGAAGGGTTCGACGCCCATGTCGAGCAGACGCGTCGTCGCGCTGGCGGCGTCGTTGGTGTGGAGGGTGCTGAAGACGAGGTGGCCCGTCAATGAGGCCTGGACCGCAGTCTCGGCGGTCTCGAGATCTCGAATTTCCCCGACCATGATGACGTCGGGATCGTGCCGGAGGAAGGAACGCATCCCACGGGCAAAGGTCAGGCCGGCCCTCATGTTGACGTTGACCTGGTTGATGCCTTCGAGATGGTACTCGACGGGATCCTCGACGGTGATGACCTTGATCTCTTCGGAGACGATTCCTCGGAGTGCGGCGTACAGAGTGGTGGTCTTTCCGGAGCCGGTCGGACCGGTGACGAGGAGGATGCCGTGCGGCTGGCTGATGACGTTCTCGAACTGCTTGAGCATCTCGCCCTGGAAGCCGAGGTCCGGGAGCGACAACTGAATCGACCGCCTGTCGAGGATACGCATGACGACGCCTTCGCCGAAGATCATCGGGACGATGCTGACACGGAGGTCTATCTCTCGATCGCGGACCTTGATCTTGAAGCTGCCGTCCTGGGGGACGCGGCGTTCGGCGATGTTGAGATTGGAGAGAATCTTGATGCGGCTGATGATCGCGGCCTGAAGCTGACGGATCTGGGGCGGAACATTGGTATTGCGAAGGACGCCATCGACCCGGTAGCGAATCATAAGGTCGTTTTCATAGGGCTCGATGTGAACGTCGCTCGCTCGCTCGTTGATCGCCTCGAGCAGGATTTCATTTACAAGCTTGACGACGCTGGCATCCTGGGCCATCTCCGCAAGGTCTCCGGCCGATTCACCAACGTCGCTGACGACTTCGACATTGTCCTCGTCGACCAGTTCGCGGACGGTATCACCACCGACACCGAAGTATTTCTTCAGAATCTCGTTGATCTCGCTTTCCTTCGCGAGAACCGGCTGGACCTCGAGACCGGTGATCATGCGAAGTTCGTCGAATGCGTAGATCTGGAAGGGATCTCGGGTGGCGACGCGTATCGAACCGTTCTCGCGATTGAGCGGGATGAGCTTGGCCCGGTGGACCAGCTTCGAGGGCATCATCTTGATCGTGTCGACATCGACCACCAGTCTGGAATCGGTCAGATCGACGACGTCGAAATGATACAACCGGCCCAGGGCCTTGAGCACATCGGTCTCGCTGCAATAACCGAGACGGACGAGCACCTGGTCGAGGCGATCGCTGGGGCCACACTGCTGGTTGGCGACATCCAACTGATCCTGTGTGACGACTCCGTCTTCGATCAGGATGTTTCCAAGATTCACGGGGATCCGTCCTTCCGATGATTCGTTCGGTTGATCAGCATATCGGCCACTCAGGGCGGAATGGTCAGTTTGTGCGGTGTCCAAAATGAACTGATCCTCCTCCCGCGAATATTAGACGCCGGGAAGGACACTCACGGCGTCATCCTACTGCGAGAACCTCGCGTCACCAATCCCTTTTAGTGGGTGGAGCGAATTCCGGTTGCAGTCGGGCTGCCGGATCGGGAATATCGGTTCCAGGATCGATTCGCCCCAGAATCTTCCACCCCCATTCGTCATCCGCTTTTCTTGATATCGTCCGGTTATCGCAAGTCATCCGCCTTCAGGACCACATCCATGATCCCCGGCCCCTCCCAACCCCAACGGTTATCGGAGGCCCAGCGGAATGCGGCCAACATGCCCGCATGCTCGCATGCGGCACAGAGCAACACGTCGTCCCGACAGGCGTGAATGGCCTGTCCGAACACCTTGATCGGGTATTGCATCGCGATCCCATTGTCGCGTTGAAACTCCGGCTCCCCCGGTGCAGTGGGATCATGTCGGCGGCGCTGTTCATGCCGGATTCGCCAGAGATGCTTCTGAACCTCGTCCCGTTTCAACCGCAATTCCGTGGGACATCGCAGCGTCTGCTCGGGCGGAAGGTCGTCGAATCGGATCGGCTGTTGTGGATCGACAAAGGGGAACAGCCAGCACAGCGCAGTGAACTCACCCCAGATCTGGCGCAAGCGGAGGTGGATTTCCTCGAGTTCGTAGGTCTTGATGATAAGTCGATCCAGAAGAATCTCGCGCATCCGCACGACCGGACCGGGGGAGGGGGTTTGTATCTCAAGATCCCCACAGGTGTTGCTGCTTCGCCGTTGCCAGGCCACTCGGAGGGTCACGACGTTCGCTTGGGAGGCATGGGCGGCGGCGGCGATCTCGTCCATCCCCCTGGGGGTCAGTGCCTCGAGTTGTTGGGGTAATTCCATAGGTCGTGTTGCCCCATGGTAGCGCATCGGGGTCGGATAGGCGAGTTTTCACGTCCATTTGGGTGAAAGCCGGGTCCACGACACTCTACGCGGGTTATATTCATGACTGCGGCGCGTCAATGTGGGGTTCTTGCTGGAGTAGGCCGTTGACCATCGGCC
>CAYXGR010000465.1:0-2829 GCA_964464525.1 uncultured Planctomycetaceae bacterium | reverse complement strand
CCAAACGCCGACATCCGTCGCGATTCCGCCGCAAGCTTCGCGCGAAATATGCATAGGGAACATCCCGCGACCCTTGTGGGACTGGTTCCCGATCCTGGTGGGTGAAAAAGGTTTTGATCCTGAATCCCAGTCTTTAGAAGGTGCTCTAACCCTTGCCGCCGCCGGATCCGCTCGACGCCGTCATAGTGCACCGGTAGTGGACTTCGATCCGGACATCATCCAACCGATCCTCGGCCAGTGTCCCCGGCGGTGCCGGCGGAACATCCAGGACGCCTTCCGTTGGTGGCGCGTCACAGATCAGCCTGCCGCGAATGTCGGTATACGAAAGCGGGACCGCCGACCATACACCGTAGTATTCTCCGTTGAAGTCAAAGGAAGTATCGCCCGAGGGGATGAACGCTTCCGCAAACAGCGACGGCAACATCTCATCGTCTCGATTCCGCAGCACCGAGAGCCGAATCGTCTCAGTGCTCAAGTTCCGTACCAGGGCAATTGAAATATTCGCCGAGGCCAACTGACCGCGTTCGTAGACGATCTTCGTCCAGCCCGGCCCTCCGGTCTCGCCCGACAAACATTGGAATCGAAACACCTCCGGCCGGATCCGAACGCCCCCTGGATCCATCTCCACAACGCGCACATCCCGCTGTTCACGCATCAGAGGATCAATACCCTCGATCGTGGCGTCGAAGAAAAAACGCCTGTCCGCCATCGGAAAAAACGTGCGGCTGCCCATGTTCGGGTCCGGTGTTAAGATGTCGCCGCCCGTAACGCGATTCTCCCGCGTGCCGTCGGCGACTCTATCGCCGGTCAGTAGTTGCCACGCGAGGAAGATATCCAAACCGAGTGCGCCCCCCGATACATCCGTCGGATGGAGCTCCCAACTCGCCACGACCGGCTCGCCCGGGCAAATGATCATCGGACGTACTTCAAAGGTGCCGCCCCAAAGGGCGAGTGTCCCGATCGCCAAGCCGGCTCGATCCGCAAAGCACCCCAGCGGAATCATCAGACCGACCAACCCAAACCACGCGAGTCGGCGAAATCGAAACCTCCTGGTCACACCTGTATTTTTAGCGATCATACCATTCTCTCTCTCTGCGGATCTGGAAATGAAGTCACGACTCGTCCGCGTTCACGTCTTCGTGACGATCACTGTCTGGCCACTGCTGTATCGATACGGGGGTGAGAGCACCGTCTCGACCATGGCGGCGACGTCTCCGGGATCGAGTGCTTGTTCCTCTGGAAAATCGGGCAATGCGTCGCGGAGCATGTCGGTTTCGACCGCGCCGGGCGCGATGCTATGCACACGAATGCCGCACGACTTTCCCTCCCCGGAGAGAAACTTCGTGTAGGCGACGACAAAGGCCTTGGCGGCCCCGTACGCAGCAAATCCCGGAAAGGCATCGTAGGCCGCAATGGAAGAAATGTTGACGATCGAGCCGCCGCCCTGAGCGGCCATGATCGGCCAGACTCCGCGGCTACAGAGGTACACCGTCCGCACGTTCGTGGCGATGATCCGGTCAAACAAGTGCGGCTCCATTGTGTCTATTGTCGCCAACGGCGCGGTGCCGGCATTGTTAACCAGGATGTCGATGTGATCGAACAGGGATCGAGTCTGCTCGATGAGATTTTCGACATCATCGACCTGCGACACGTCCGCGGGAACCACGAGCACACGGCCCCCGCCCCCGTGCTCGATCATCCGTCGGGTCTCGTCGAGCTGGTCCACCGTGCGGGCGGCGATCACCACGTCCGCGCCGACGGCACTCAAGCGAAGCGCCACCGCTCGGCCGATGCCCCGACCGGCCCCGGTCACGATTGCTGTCTTACCCTTGAGGGTGCGTGAGGCTTCCATAGTTACTCTCGAGAAATAGTGTCCTTGTGATCGTGGGTATAGATTCCTACCTGGACCAGGTCGATTCTCTTACCCCTTCGATCCGATTGATTCGCGGACCCCTCGCCACATCGACACATTCCGCCACCACAGGCCCCCTGTTTCGATCGGATTGTGCGGATGATCCGGCTGAGAAGATAGCCCGATGCCCCGGCAATCACTATTCCGATGACAATATATTCCGATATCATGACGGTCATTGTACCTCGGATCCACAGTCGATTCGAGGCCTTGGTTTTTCTCTTAATTGGATTCGGTACACACCATTCGAGTGATCGTTGGAGATGAAATATGAACAAGACTGAATTGATCGTGGATCGGTTGAAGACGGCCCGCCAGTGGACGCTGGAACTCTTGGCGGACATCGAAGAATCGGCCTGGTTCGAGATGCCCGCGCCGGGGGTAAATCACGTGGCCTGGCAGGTCGGGCATCTGGCGGCGTCGCAGGTAGCATTGATTCACGTCCGTTGTTGTGAACAAAACGCCGAGGATTGTCTGCCCACGGGGTTCAAGGACTGCTTCGGCCGGGGTTCGACACCCGTCTCCGACTCGGCGGCCTACCCGCCCATTTCGGAAATCCGAGCGGTCTTCGACCGTATTCAGAACGAGTCGATCGAGAGGATCACCGCTTTGCCCGATTCGGAGTGGACTCGTGAAGTCGGCCCGCCGCCGCATCCGATGTTTACCACCAAGGAAGGCGCGATCGCCACGGCCGTCATGCACGAGACCTTCCACGCCGGCCAGATCGCGCTGTTGCGGCGCTTCGCGGGCAAGGCGGCCTTGCGGTAGGGTGGGCACTGCCCACCAGGTCTTCTTAGAAGAGCCCCGTTGGATTGACAAGCGTCTGTAATGAGAAACCGTCGCTTCCCGCCTGGGAGCTACCGGGGGTGCCGGAGACGACGCTGCCGCCATCGCCGCCGCTGCCGGCTGTGGCCCCC
>CAYXGR010000464.1:0-2842 GCA_964464525.1 uncultured Planctomycetaceae bacterium | reverse complement strand
TCCGGCTTAAGCCGGCATGGAATCCGCCGATTCTGTCATGGACCCCAAGGCACGCTCCTTGGGGATCGTGACTTGACAGGGCCACCCTTTCGAATAAGAGTCGTGATGAAGGCCCCTTTACCGGTGGGGGTGGGCGTGTTAGGATTCCGCCGGTGTTTGAGTCGGCGGTTCCTGTTGCGTGAGTGGAGGAATCGCCCGGTACGCCAAGGTTTTGATTGGCCCGATGTGGGCTGAATGTTGACGGATGTTTACGGAGAGTCGATCGTGAAGAAACTGTATGTAGGAAACCTGTCGTATCGGACGGATGAGCCGGCTCTGGAGCAGGCTTTTTCCGAATTCGGAGCGGTAAGCTCTGTGGCAGTCATCAAGGATCGATACAGCGGAGAGTCGAAGGGATTTGGCTTTGTCGAGATGGATGACGATTCGGAGGCCCAGGCGGCCATCGATGGCCTGAACGGCAAAGACCTTGACGGTCGCAGCCTGAAGGTCAACGAAGCCCGACCGAGAGAACCCCGACGCGGCGGCGGCGGCGGTGGTGGTGGCCGCGGCGGCTATGGTGGTGGTGGCGGCGGTGGCGGTTATGGTGGCGGTGGCCGTGGCGGCCGACGCGACTGACTCCGCGTACCCGAGCCTCTTTTCGCCTGCCGGTCCAGTCAGATATTTTCCTCCTCGATTCCATCGGTCGAATCCCGGGTCGTGCGGAGCGCGGTGGCGGTGTGCGCGGTCGCGGGAGGCTCAACGTACTATTGGATTGCCTCTGTAGTGACAGTCGCTCCATCAGGGCGGTTGTATCTCTCATTTGCGTGACACGATGGACGACAATCAGGTGAAACCGATTGTGTTTCTCTCGGGGGATCGGCTCTCCCTTCGCCCGATCGAATTGTCCGATCTGAAGGATTGTCAGCGCTGGATCAACGATCCGGAGACGCGCGTCAGCCTCGCCACCTATCTGCCGTTCAACGAAATCGCCGAGCGTCAATTCATTGAGAAGACCGCCGATACTGCGAATGGCGTGGCCTTCATGATCGTCCTGAAGGAGGGTCAACGCCCCATCGGCTGTCTGGGCCTGATGAACATCCGTTGGAAGGATCGCACCGCCGAATTCGGCATCACCGTCGGCGAGGCCGACTGCCGGGGCCGGGGCTATGGCACCGAGGCAACGGAACTGACCCTCTCCTACGCATTCGAGTCCTTGAATTTGAACCGCGTTCAACTGGGCGTATGGGATTTCAACGCGGCGGGGATCCGGGCCTACGAAAAGGCGGGATTCGTGCTCGAGGGGACGATGCGCGACTATGGCTTCATCGCCGGTCGCACCGTCGATCACCTGCTGTACTCGATTCTGGCGCGGGAATATTTCGCGAGAAAAGATCAGGCCCAATCCCCGAAATCCTGATCGATCACTCCACGTCGGAGATGGCTTCGTACCCGATGGGCACCGGTGCATCTTCACGTTGGACCAGGGTGCCTTCCTCCTGACAGGCCGCGGCGCCGAGGACGGGATCGAAAAAATTGAACATCATGCTGTATAGATAGTCACGAGAATAGGAGGCGAAGCCGTCGTGACCGCCGCCGTGTAGAATCAGGCCGGCGACATCGGGGTTGGTCGTCTCCTCGAAGAAATCGGCGATCTCCTGGGCGAAGGCCAACGGATCGTTCGCGCCATGGATGATCAGCACGGGGACGCGGGCCTTTTGCAGCTTGTGACCGGACGGGCGGCCGTGATAGGGCAGGAAGCGAATGTAATCGTATCCGTCGTGGGTCGCGCCCGGATAATTCAATCCGGAGCGTTCGAATTCATGCTCAATCAACTTGCGGATGCTGCCGTTGACGTCGGGATGGTTCTTGCGGCGGGCGCGATCGTCCACGGTCGCCTGGAGTGTGGCGAGGACGGGATTGTCGGCGTAGGGCCAGGGCCGATCGAGCGAGTCGACCAGTTCCTCTAATCGCAGAACGGGAGAGAGGGCCAGGATCCCCGCTTGAAAGTGGACACGGTCGCACCGTGGTCGCAGATAGGGGGCCAACCGTGGCGAGACGCTGGGATCGTCGTCTTCTCGGCCATCCTCCCAGGCCGCCATCAGGGCGATATTCGAGCTCCAACTGAAGCCGATGATTCCGGTGTGCCGGACCTTCGGCAGCGCCTCCAGCCAATCGGAGACGGCCAGCAGATCGCCCGCCTCCCGGGCGCCGAAGTTGAAGTAGACGTTGGGGTATCGGGCCTCGGTCTGTCCGTGACCACGGAATTCGAGCGCGAGTACGTGCAGGCCTGCTGCCCGCAGGGCCTGGCCGATGTCCCGCGCGCGGAGGCGGATGTTGTCGCCGAAGAGGCCCGGCATGATGACGATACAGTCGGCCGAAAGAATCTCACCGTTGCGTGTCGCGTAGCCGAGCCGGCCGGAGAGTTTCAACTCGTCGTTGATCGGTATCCAGACATCTTGAAAACCCGGCCAGCTTGGGGCGGGTTGTTCGATGGCGGTCGTCGAACCGGTGACACGGGCAGTATCGGCGAGGCCGCTGAAGTTGCCGAGAACGGTGTGCAGATAGCCGGGCCATTTTCGGAAGTGGGCGAAGACATCGACGGCGCGGCCGCGGGCGTCGGTCAGTTCTTCGGTGAGGAGCGTCGGGCGCCGGTCGGTGGGCAGGAGGGCGCGCAACCGGGCATGGGTGCGTTGCAGCCAGGCGCGCGTCGTTCGGGGTGCGTTTCCGGGTGTCTGTTGAACATAGATGATCTTGTCTACACGTACCGGAAAGGATGTTTCGGAGAGGCAACCCCCGAGGGAGATCAGGATCAGGATGAATCCGCCCGCGACGGCGAGCGTGTGCGTTCTGAGGGAAAAGGACG
>CAYXGR010000463.1:0-2852 GCA_964464525.1 uncultured Planctomycetaceae bacterium | reverse complement strand
TCGACAACGCCACGCCCGGCGAGCTCTACCAGATCACCTATCCCTACGGCGTCACCTACGCCGAGGCGCAGAACGATCAGGGCGGGGCGGCCATCAGCAACATCAACTTTACCAACGACGTTTTCTTGTGGAAGGGGACCACCTTGCGACTGGACAGCATCATGAGCACGTTCCTGACCGCAGTGAATGCTCCGCCCCTCAACCAGGGGCCGAACGGAACAACCACCTATCTGAGCGACTTCTGCGGCGACGGACCCGTCGTGGGCAGCCCGTTCGGGACCAATTTCTTCAGCGTCGTCGGCCCTGATGCCGGCATCGTTCGATCGACCTTGGTAGCCGGCAACCCGCAGCCCAGTGCCAGCCAGTGCAATCCGCTGGATCCGGCGATGGACGCCGCCTTTGCTGCGTATGATGCCTACGTCATTGCCAACATCGATCCGAACTACATCGGTCTGCCCAGGATTCCCGCCAACTGCACGCGCTCCGACGGGTTTGTCGGCCTCGCAAAACAGGCCTCGAAACTGGGTGTACAGATCGATCGCGCGACTTACAACTCGAGCCCGGCAACGGGTACGCAGATCAACGTGTGGGCCAGCTCGTTCCAGAATCAGGATATTCAGCTCACCATCCCCGGCATCGCCGGAGACATTCCCATGTGTGGCGATGGCACGGGCAACTACTTCGCCAACGTGCTCATGCCGAGTACCTTCATTCCGCAAATCGATCCCGCCACCATCACTCCTACCTTTGCCGGCAACCCGACCGTCGCCGTGACGAACTTTACGGACAGCCCGCCGACGATCACCACCCATGCGATGAGCGCATTGCTACAAGTCACGCAGGCACAGGTCGACCTGGCAACGAACATGGTGAATACCATGGCGGTTGTGGCCGATCCCGCTCAGATGAATAACCTGACGGTCAGCCTGGGGACTGCCGTGATGCCTATGAATCCGTCACCAATTGTACCGAACGCCTCGGTAGGCGGAATGCAGCTCGCGATGGTGGACCCGGTGTGCGGCGGTGTCGTACCCCCGGCCTTTGTGACCGTGTCATCGACACAGGGCGGCTCGGTCTCAGTCCAGACCACCATCAAGGGCGTGGTCCCGCAGGCCTTCGCCGCCGCCGGCGGAAACCAGTCTGTAGCGAAAGGCTCGATCGTCACCCTCGACGGCAGTGGCTCGATCGGGATGGGTCTCACATACAGTTGGTCGGTGGATGCCTTATCCACGAATATTGCGACCGATCCGCTCTGGGCCCCGACCAGCCCCACCACGGGATTCACCTTCCCAAGCACGGATGATCTCATCACCATTACGTTGACCGTCACCGATTCATTGGGAGTGACGAGTAGCGACACGATTTTCGTCACCAATACAGTCATGGCTGCGGCCGGGCTGGATCAGACCTTTTTGCCCCCGCCCAATGGGCCGGGCTTCCCCGACGCGGGAGTCCTGTTGGATGCGAGCAGTTCACAGGGCGTGGGCCTGAGCTTTAGTTGGGTCCAAATACCGGTCGATACGACTGCCTCTCCCCAGTGTGTCAACGATGCGTTGGACGGCGCGGTTTCGATCGCCATTGACCCGACGAACGCTGCATTGACCACGGTTTCCATGCCGCTCACTGGCGGCTGTGTCACGCTCGAGCTGACCGCGAGCGGTCCGGGTGGATTCGCGACGGACACCGTCACGATCAAGGCCCCCGTCGGTGCCCCGGCAGCCAACGCGGGTGTGGACATCGTCACCTTCGCGAGCCAAATCGTGCAGCTCGACGCCAGCGCCTCGACAGGCTTGATCAACAGTCCTACCAGCACACCCCCGGGCTTCGTCTGGACACAACTGGCCGGTGGCACGGATACCGTGGCGATTGGCAAGACTGTCGCCGGCGGGATCGAGTACATCTCAGCCACGACCGGTGTGCCGTTCACGATTGATCCGAACGTCGATGCGATTCCGGCAGCCGCGGACGTGACTGCCCCGAATATTTCGATGCCGGTGTTCGTCTTCCCGGCCACCTTCCAGACGCTGACATTCCAGGTTGACGTCACCGGTCCCGGCGGTAGTGCCTCGTCCACAGTGAACGTGATCATGGATAATCCAGCGACTGCGGATATCCTGACACCCACCCGCGCTCGCTATGTCGAGAACAAGGGACGATTTACTGTGAGTGGAACCACCGATCATATCGGTGCAAATGGGCACAGCGTCACCTGCTGGCTGGCAGCGCCTGGCGCGCCGCTGACCGACGCGAATCTGATTGGCACCGGATCGGTCATACCGAATACACCCGACTGGAAGGTCGATGTCTTCAATGGTCTGAATCCGTGTCTCGCGGATCCGGGCGTGGATCCCACCGACTGCAAGGGCACGCCCATCGGTAGTCACGTACTTCAGGTTCAATGTATCTCCAGTCTCGGCGGCACGCTGGATACGCCCTTGGACTGGGAAGCCAAGTAAGGAGGGGGTAGGTAGCCCTCGAGTGGCGTCTGATACTCTGACTCATTAAGTATCTGGATCGCCTCCATACGGCCCCCGCGGCATGCTCTAAACAAGCATGTCGCGGGGGACCCACTTTTTTACTCAAGTAGGGTGGGCACTGCCCACCATTTTTTTTATGGATGCTCAAGACGAAGAGCAGTCGCAGGGTAAGCACCGCCCACCCCTCAAAACCGTGCAATCACAAACAAAGAGCCACGGACTTCAGTCCGTGCGGCCGTCCGACACGATAAAGAGCCACGGACGCCAGTCCAGGCTCAACCCATCGGGTGCCACCGGCAAGCTCTGCTTGCCGGTGCCCGAGAATGTAGGGTGGGCACCGCCCACCACTTTTCTGCTTCAAGCAGTGAGACTGCA
>CAYXGR010000462.1:0-2853 GCA_964464525.1 uncultured Planctomycetaceae bacterium | reverse complement strand
TCCGCGGATTCTGTCATGGACCCGGTGCCATGCTCACACCCCCCAGCCGCATCGGGGCGGGTAAGCATGCACAACACCCAGAACCGTCCGCTCCTGATAATTTCGCTATCGACATTCGGCCTACGCCGACGCCCCGCTGTAGTGTTTCAGCCCATAGCTCCAGAACCGGTTTGACACGATCAGCATCCCGATCGCCACTGCAAACGCATACAACGGCGCCATGGCCGGCACCCCCGTGTTCGGATCGTTCAACAGCGTCCCCGCCGGAAACGTCGTGATAAACGCCAGCGGCACCACGAATGTCAGCACCCATTGCACCCACGGTCGATAGATCACGATCGGAAACCGCCCCGCCTCGAACACGTTCCAGAACACCATCTCAATGTTCTGAATCCGCACGAACCAGAAACACAGCGTCGCGATCATCAGCCACGTCGAATACACGATCACAAATCCGGCCGCCAGCATCAGCACAAACAGCACCGCCTGCGCCGCCGGCACATGTCCGCTGAGCTTCACGCACCCGATCACCGCCATCGTCCCGCCGAGGATCGGATCCGAAATCCGCCACGGCACGAACTCCCGGATGCTCACCAGCAGTTGCGAATTCACCGGTTTCAACAGCACGAAGTCCAGCGTCCCCTCGCGGATGTCCTCCAGAACCTTTCGCATGTTGGGCACGATCGAGATCCGTATCCCCCCCGCCACCATCCGATACACCCCGACCAGCACCAGCATGTGCTGCCACTGCCAGCCCCGCAGGGATTGCGTGTTGCTGAAGATCGTCCACACCACGAACAGCTCGCCCCCAAGCTGCATCAACGAGAGCATAAACCGCGCCGCCAAATCAAACCGGTAGGCGGCGAAGTTCTGCACGCTCACGCGTATGAACAATCCAATCAATTTCGCGGTTCGGATCATCTTGGCCTCACCCGCTCACCGCCGTGTATCGCTTGACCGCCACGTCCCAGAGCAGCCGAAACAGCAGCACGATCACGATGAACCAGATCAGTTGAATCTTCAGCCCCCCCACGGCCGCCTCCCACGACGTCACCTGTCCGATCAGAAGCTCCGTCGGAAAGGCGAACATCCATCGAAACGGAAGATACTCCGCAACCGAGAGCGCCGGCTCCGGCAGCGCGTGGATCGGCGCGATCCGCCCGCCCATCAACATGCAGAGACCGAAGTAGATTTCCCCCATCGCGTCCAGCTTCGTCGCCCAGAACGCGATCAGCGCGACGGTGTAGCACATGATGTAGTTCAGCGCCGCCCCCAAAATGACCGAGACCAGGCCAATGCCGATCTGCCACGGTTGCGTCTCGAAGGAGGGCCGCACCCAGATTGCAAACACGCCCCACATCGGGATGACATACATCAAGGTCGTGATCTTGTAGGAGACATTGGCCGCCAAGGCCCGCCAGATCGGCAGCATCGGCCGCAGCAGCATCGGCGAAAACTGACCCGATCGCACCAGGTAGCCCATCTCGTAGACATCCCACGCGCTCGTGACATGGCCGACGATCATGATGCTCAGGTAGTAGGCCGCGAATCCGCCCGCATTCAGCCCCGCGATCCGGCCGCCGGCGCTCCCCTCCGCGGCGGTGCTCCACATCGCGTACAGCACCGCCGGGTTGATGATGCCCCAGATCGACCAGAGCAGGATCTCCCCACGATACTGTAACATCAGCGCGATGTTCGCGCGAAGATAGGCCGCGAATGCCCGAACCACTCGCATCACGGTGACTCTGCTCCCTCGGGCTCGCCCGCCTCGCGCTGCCCGAACACCTGCCCGATCACATCCTCGATCGGCGGATCCTCGATCGTCAGATCCAGCACCGACAGGTCCGACAGCAGCCGCGCCGTCACCGCCGACGCCTCCGGTCGCGACACCCGCAGCGAGACCTTCCGCTGTTCGATCGACAGAACCTCCCCCAGCCGCGACAGGTCATACCCGTCCAGGTCGCGATCCAGATCGATCGTGATCACCTTGAACGGGGCCAACCGCTCGGAGAGCGCGTCCATCTGACCGTCGAAGAGGATGTGACCGTGGTCGATGATGATGATCCGCCGACAGAGGGCCGTCACGTCGGCCATGTAGTGGCTCGTGAGGATGATCGTTGCGCCGTGTTTCCGGTTGTAGTCGGCGATGAACCGGCGGATGCGGGCCTGCATTTCGATATCGACGCCGATCGTCGGCTCATCCAGAAACAGGACCGCCGGTCGGTGCAGCAGCGAGACGCAGATTTCGCATTTCATCCGCTCGCCCAGCGAGAGCGTCCGCACCTGCTTCTTCAGCACATCGCCGAGGTCGAGCAGCGCGACCAGTTCGTCAAGCGTCTCTTTGTATTGCGTCTTGTCGATCCCGTAGACGGCGGCATGCACCAGGAACGAGTCCAGCGCGGGTAGATCCCAGTGCATCTGCGACCGCTGGCCCATGAGCATGCTGATCCGCCGCAGGTAGTCTGTATCCCGTCGCCAGGGGGTGTGATCCAGCACCCGGGCGGTGCCTGATGTGGGGTGCAACAGGCCCGAGAGCATCTTCAGCGTGGTCGTCTTCCCCGCCCCGTTCGGCCCCAGAAAGCCGACGATTTCCCCTGTCTCGACGCCGAAGCTCACCCCATCAACGGCCCGCACCTCCCGAAACCGCCGTCGAAACACACTGCGCACCGCCGCCTTCAGCCCCCCCTCCCGCTCGGGCACGCGGAATGTCTTGCTCAGATTGTCGACCTCGATTTGCAACATAACGAATCCGCGCAGCATAGCACGAACCCGCCACCACGGGTATGCGATCCCGCAAGCGAAACGAGCCACAGGAAGAGCCACGGACTTCAGTCCGTGCGGCCGAACGAACAC
>CAYXGR010000461.1:0-2865 GCA_964464525.1 uncultured Planctomycetaceae bacterium | reverse complement strand
GTGTGCCACTGCTTCAAGCAGTGCAAAGCGAAACGTGTGCCACTGCTTCAAGCAGTGCAGTGTGGGGAGCATCGGCGTCTCGCCGGTCGTTTCTTCTTGTTTTGATGTTTTTTCTTGTTTTGACGTTTTGACTTTTTGACGTTTCAACGTGTTCCCCCAGTGGTATGCACAATGAATCAGGATATCACATCCACCGCCTTCGGCCTTCACGACTACAACACCCTGGTCGTCGTTGCGGGCACAACGCTGCTCGGCATCGCCGCCGGCGTCGTCGGAACCTTCGCCTATCTTCGCAAGCGGGCCATGATGGGCGATGCCCTCAGCCACGCCACACTCCCCGGCGTCGCCGCCGTCTTTCTGCTGACCGGCGAGAAGAGCCTGGCGGCCCTCCTCCTCGGCGCGGCCGTGACCAGCACCCTCGGCGTCTTCTCTGTCATCGCCCTGCGCCGCTATTCGCGTCTGAAGGAAGACGCCTCCATCGGCGTCGTTCTCAGCGTCTTTTTCGGGGCGGGCATCGTGCTCATGACGATCGTGCAGAAGATGAATACCGGCAACGAGGCCGGCGTGAATCGCTTTATTTACGGCAAATCGGCCGGCATGCTCAGCAGCGACGCATGGATCATTGGCGCGACGGCCCTGATCTCGCTCTTGTGCGTCGTGCTGTTCTTCAAGGAAATGCGGCTGGTCTGTTTCGATCCGCAATATGCCGCCGCACTGGGATGGCCTGTCGTCCTCATCGATCTGCTCATGATGGGACTCGTCGTCCTCACGACGGTCGTCGGTCTCCAGTCCGTCGGACTCATTCTCGTCATTGCTCTGCTCATTATCCCCGCCGCCACGGCCCGTTTCTGGACCGACGGGCTGCTCGCCATGACGTGCTTTGCAGGATTGCTCGGCGCCCTCAGCGGCTGGCTCGGTTCGACGATCAGCGCGATGTATCCGAAGATGCCGACCGGCCCGATCATCGTCGTCACGTCGGGTGTGTTTTTCCTGCTCAGCCTGCTGCTCGCTCCGCGTCGCGGTGTCTTCGCGGCCCTGACGCGCGCGCGGCGACTTCGCCTGAAGATCGGCTATCAAAACCTGCTTCGTGCTTTGGCCGAGGCGGAGGAACAACAGGGGGAGACGCTCAGCGCCTCATTCGGGGAACTGTTCGCCAAACGCGGTTGGGCGCGGGGACACCTCCGGCGGCTGATCCGAGGGGCACAACGACGAGGCGCCGTCACGTTCGACTCCGATCGCCGTGTCATGCTCACGCGGAGAGGGCGGACCGAGGCCGCTCGGATCCTGCGCAATCACCGCCTCTGGGAGATGTATCTCATCCGCTACGCCGACATCGCCCCCTCGCACGTGGATCGCGATGCCGACTGGGTCGAGCACGTCCTCGAACCCAAAATCGTTCTCGAGCTTGAACGTGCCGTCGAGGAAGTACACGGGATTCCACCCTCGCCGCATCAAATTGGGGTGGCGACATGAATCAATGGGTCTGGGTCATGGACGGCTGGGTTGTGCTTGTTGGTGTGCTCAGCGCCTGTTCTTGTGCCCTGCTCGGCAATTTTCTCGTCCTGCGAAAGATGAGCCTGATGGGAGACGCCATCTCCCACGCCGTCCTGCCCGGTCTGGCGATTGCGTTTCTGATTTCGCAAAGCCGCGCGTCGCTGCCCATGTTCTTCGGCGCCGTGATCGTCGGCGCGCTCACGGCCCTGTTGACGCAGACCGTCAGTCGATTTGGGAAGGTCGAGGAGGGTGCCGCGATGGGCGTCGTCTTCAGTATTCTTTTCGCCGTCGGTCTGATCCTCATTCGCCACGCCGCCGACCACGTCGATCTGGATCCCGGCTGTGTCCTCTATGGCAACATCGAAAACGTCCCCTTCGACGCCCTCGCCGACGGAGTCCCACAGGTCGTCTGGACGCTTGGCGCGGTCCTGATTCTGAACCTTCTGTTCGTCGGGCTGCTCTACAAGGAGCTCAAGATCTCCGCCTTCGATCCTGCCCTTGCCACCAGCCTCGGCATCAACGCCAATCTCATGCACTACGCCCTGATGATCATGGTCGCCATCACGACGGTTGCCAATTTCGAGGCCGTCGGCTCCATCCTCGTGATCGCCATGCTCATCGTCCCTGCCGCCGCGGCCCACCTGCTCACCGATCGCCTCGGTCATATGATCGTCCTCAGCCTGTTGATTGGCGCTGTCTCCGCCGTAGCCAGCCGACTAATTGTCGTCTTCGGCCCATCCTTCATCGGCGCCTACGCCGACACCAACACCGCCGCCCTCTCGGCCGTCCTCAGCGGTCTCATCCTCGTCGCCGCCCTGTTCGCGGCCCCCCGGCACGGGCTCATCAGTCAATTCGTTCGCCGCCTGGCGCTTCGCCTCCAGATCATTCGCGAAGACATCCTCGGCCTGCTCTATCGATGGCACGAACGAAACCGTGAACGGGCTTCGTCTATCGGTAGAAGTGATCTTCTCAAGGCCGTCGGCGACACGCGTCTGACGCGCCGGGCCTTGCGATCATTGGTCAGGAATGGGTTAATCGAGCCGTGCACCTCGGCCGATCCGACCGGCGAAATGTTATACACTCTCTGCCCGCGCGGTATCGAGACCGCATCGCAACTCGTCCGGTCACATCGGCTCTGGGAGTCCTATCTCGACAAGCATTTCGAGTTGCCGCTCGACCACCTGCATGAACCCGCCGAACGGCTGGAGCATTATATCTCGCCCGATTTGCGGGATCGACTCGACCAGGATCTCACCCGCCCCGGCCACGACCCCCACGGTCGAACCATCCCCCAACAACCCCCGGAACCACGTCCCTCAGAGCCACGCCCGTAAAGATCAGAGCCGCGCCCAAAAGATCAGAGCCGCGCCC
>CAYXGR010000460.1:0-2869 GCA_964464525.1 uncultured Planctomycetaceae bacterium | reverse complement strand
CCCCAAACGGGTGCCCTGTCAGATGATAGCCAAACGGGGGCTGATGGGGCGACCTTCTCACCCCGGATAGCTGAGAAACTTTGATCCCGAACCCAATCGGGCGCGCAGCCGCTCGATTGCCCGGATGCGCAACAGATGTACCGCACCGGTAGTTTTTCCCATTTGATCGGCTACGTCGGCCACCGGTCGGCCTTCGAGGAAGATACCCTTCATCACTTCGGCATAGTCCCGGGGCAAATTGTCAATTTCGTCCTCGATGAGCTTCAGCGTCTCGTTGCCCATGGCATGGCGCGACGGGCTGCCGGCGCCGCCGGAAATCAGATCGAATAGCCATGCGAGTGGATCGTGCTGCTCCGATTTTGTCACGCGCTGCTCCGGCTGTGGACGTTTCTCTCGCTGGAGCCAGTCGATTGCATCGCGAAGGTTGTTTTCGGCGATTCGTTGAAGCCAACCAGGAAACGAATCGGCGGCCCCCTTGAAATGGGCGATTTGCCCGAATGCCTCGAAATAGGTGATCTGCATGATATCGTCGGCATCCAACACCGATCGCCATTTTGGGTTGATCGTCAGACCGCTGCGAATGGGCGGCCCGTGGCGCAGCAACAAATCGCTCAGCGCATTCTTGTCGCCGGTCTTGGCGCGAAGGAGGAGTTGTTCATCGATTGTTGGCATGTCTCACCGAGCGACTCTATTTTAACGAGGCGATCGGGTAACGTCTTGTTGGAGGAGGGACTTTACTCCCGGACCGCTCGAATCAGGATGACGTCGTCGATCGGGGTGTTGCCTGAGTTGCCGCCCAAGGGGACCGTGGCGATCATATCCACGATGTCCACACCTTCGATGACGTGGGCGAAAACGGTGAATCCGCCATTCTGAGTATCGAGATTCGAGGAGTTGTCGCCCAGGTTGAAGAAGAATTCCGAGGTCGCGGAATCGGGATCGCCTCCAAGTTTGGCCATCGCGAGCGATCCGCGGAGGTTGCTGCGCTCCGGGCTGAACTCGTTGACGATCGGATCCCGAACGCCATCCTGCTTGACCATGCCGGGCAGGAACCCGCCCCCCTGAACCACGAAGTCCGGAACCACCCGGTGAAAGATCGTTCCGTCGTAGAATCCATCCTCGACATACTGCAGGAAGTTGGCGGTCGTGATGGGTGCGTCGTCCACCATTTGTATCACGATGTCGCCGAAATTGGTCGTGATGCGGACGTTATTCGCAGTGACGACGCTGAATCCACCCGGCAGCATCACCACAACCCCGTCGGGATTTTCGACGATTACATCGTAATCACCCACACTGGCGCCGGTCAGGTCGAAATTCGCCGACAGACGTGTTGGGCTTTGCACCGAGACGGCGGACCCGGTGATGATTGTCGCGCCGCGTTCGAGCCGGACTTTCGCACCGTCTACGAAGTTTTCGCCGTCGATGGTTACGCCGGTGAGCGTCGCGTCGGACTCGCCGGTGTTGGGCGAGATGGATCGGACGAATGGGGCGGAACCGGTGACGTCCAGCATCCGCGTCGTGGAGACCGATGCACCGAGTTCATCCGTGATCGTCAGTGTGACAGTGTAGTTGTCCGGCACGGCGTAGGTGTGGGAGGTGGTCGCGCTATTCCCTACCGGACTGCCATCGCCGAAGTCCCAGGCATAGCGTCGAATCTCACCGTCGGCGTCGGTGCTGCTACGGGCGTCGAAATTGAAGGTCAGTGGGTCGATCGCATCGGGAGTGAATGTGAATGTTGCCACGGGCAGCGCGTTGACGAGCGTTGTGCGCGTCGTGCTCGATTCACCGCCTCGTTCGTCGATGACAGTCAGCCGCACCCGGAATCGGCCGCTCCGGAAGAAGGTGTGCTCGAGGGTGCGGCCTTCGCCGCGCATGCCGTCGCCGAACTCCCAGCGATAGGACTCGATAGAGCCGTCGGGATCCCGGCTGGAATTCGCTACGAAACGTTTCATAAGCGGGACGGTTCCGCCGTCATCATCGAAGACATCCTCGACGATGAATGCCGCCGTGGGCGGCTTGTTCGACCCGAGGATATCGATCGGGAGTTGACCGCTGGTGATGAGCAGGGGGGGGTGTCGATTGATCGGATCACCCGCGGTGAACAGATGCGCCATGACGATGAATGTGCCGTCGCGGGCGAACTCGTGGGTCACGGTTCGGCCGACAGAGGGGGACAGGTTGCTCAAGGCGGAGCCGTCGCCGAAGTCCCAGTTGATGCGATCCGTCTCGGGATAACTCCGAAGATCGACTTCCAGGGTGCGCAGTCGAGTGTCTGATTGGGGTGTATTGGAGAGTATCGCGGGCGAGGAGCGAAAATCCAATTGCGTGATGGGATTGACGGCGCAGCCGTCACCCGTCGCGCCCAACCAGACCGATAGCCCGGAAAAGAGTAGGAGAAACTTGGCCCGGTTCATGTTGTTGCCCCTTCCTAACGACGGATCCGCTTCGAACGAATCCGCTTCCCTCGTTCCGATGGGTGTGTTTCCCTCGCCGATGCCCCCTCCGGAGACAAGACATCGATGCCGATTCTAGGCGCGTGGACAGGCCGGAGTCACGAGCGGAACGGGTCCGAAAAGTCGAAACCCCGAAACGTCGAATAACAAAACGAGAAACCCACTTGGCAAAACAGGTGAGTTGTTCTAGATAGTCTCAAACATAAGCCACTGTTATTAAATCGCTTACGAGTATCATCGAAACCTTGAAATCGATCAGGACATCCCGGACCATTCTTTTCCGATTGAAGACATCCAGCAAGACCGCTGGTCCGTTTACCGAGCAGTTGTTGAAACCACCCGCAACCGCTTCCACCGGCCTGCATTTCTCACCGATTGATCAGAGCCGCGACCGTAAGGGAGCGGTGGGCTTT
>CAYXGR010000459.1:0-2872 GCA_964464525.1 uncultured Planctomycetaceae bacterium | reverse complement strand
AATCCACGAAAAAGGGCCGCCCAAATGGAGGACGGCCCCTATGATCGATTCAATACAATTAGACGTGTTATCGTCTCTTCTTCTTGGCCTTCTTCTTGGTGGCGCTGACGAGTTTTTGGATGGCGGCCAGCTCATCCTGCGTGGGGGTCTCGGCCTCGAACAAGGACGTTACCATCGAGGCGACATTACCCGCAAAGACGCGACTGAGCATTTCCTTCGCCAGCTTTCGATGGGTCGGGGCGGGATCGCGCTTGGAGCTGAACAGAAACGCCTTGCCGACCGGGCCTTTCTTCTTGCCGACGAGGTTCTTGTCCTCGAGCCGGGTCAGTAGAGTCACGACCGAGCCGTGTGCCATGGGACGATACTTCATCATCATCTCGCGGATGCGCCGCGCCGTGACCGGCCCCTCCTGCCAGACACAGGACAGCACGTCCAATTCCGCGTTCGGAATGTTCGATGATGCCGATTTTGTCCCCTTCTTCTTTTTCTTCTTTGCCATAGTCTATTCCCTTGTTACAGGATCCAACTCATTAACTTCCATGCACCAATCAACAGGTGCATCACGACAATACGCGAATTCTGCCACAATCCCATATGAATTGTCAAGCGTCAAAATAACTTTTTTTTCTGAGAGCGGAATCAGACAATCGATGTCCGCCTGAGTGAATGGCGAAAGGCCGCGGCCGGATTCGAACCGGCGAATAGCGGATTTGCAATCCGCCCCCTTAAACCACTTGGGCACGCGGCCGATGAAGGCCGATCGAAACCGGCCAAAATCGCTCGTTTTTGTATCATTACACACAGGGGGCGTCAAGAGCAAGGATCCTCGACGCGCCAACAGCCGAGATTCTACACGCATGCAACCCTTTGTCAATCGCCAAGTTGCGGTTTTCCCTTGCCTGTGAAAAGCGACGGAGTGGATTATTTATAAGGACCCGTGTCCCCCCAACGCACACAACCCCAGATATGCCCCGCGTCTATCTCAGTGCATCCATTGCTACTCGCACAAGCTCCAACGCCTTCTCTCTCGCCGCGTCCGGTGCCATTCGCTCCACCGTCTCAGAATCTCGCGGCTTCAATTCCACCACTCCGTCTGCAAGGCCCCTGCGGCCTACCGTAATCCGCAGCGGAACGCCGATCAAATCCGAATCCTTGAACTTGAAGCCCGCCCGCTCGTCCCGGTCGTCCAGCAGTACATCGACGCCCGCCTCCGCGAGACCGTCGTGCAATTGGCCGGCCGCGGCCATCACCTGCTCGTCTCGCGGATCCAGTGCCACGATGAGTACCTCGAACGGCGCGATCGACATCGGCCAGATGATCCCCGCGTCGTCATGATGCGCCTCGATCGCCGAAGCCATGATCCGATTCAGCCCGATCCCGTAGCACCCCATGATCAGCGGCCGGGCGCTGCCGTTCTTGTTCAGATAGGTCGCCTTCAGCGATTCGCTGTACTTCGTGCCCAGCTTGAAGACGTGGCCCACCTCGATCGCCTTCCGCAACTCGATCGGCGATCCGCTCCCCGACGGCGACGTATCCCCATCACTCACCATCCGTATATCCGCGACGTCAACCCCGTCGCCTTCCAGCGGAAAGTCTCGGCCCGGGTTCACATTTACCGCGTGATAATCCGTCCGGTTCGCGCCGGTCGCCCCGTTCCGCATGACCGACACGGCCTGATCCACGATCAGCCGATAGGCCACACCGGAACGATCCAGCGTGTGCGGACCGGCAAACCCCACGTCGGCCCCGGTCAGCGTCCGAATCGTCGCATCGTCGGCCAGTTCGAGCGTTGTGCCCGCAACGCGATTCAGCTTGTGCTCGTTGACTTCGTGATCCCCCCGGACGAGCACGACGACAGGTGCAGGCGCGCTCGCGGCCGCCGCTGTGCCCTCCATCGATTCAACCACCGGGGCATAGATCAGCGTCTTGATCATGTCCCGCGGCTCGAGTTTCAGGAAGGCCGTGACTTCTTCAATAGTCCGTTGATTCGGTGTATCCACCTCGGCGATCGGCTTCATCTCCGCGTCGTCCTGAGGCAGGGCCGCGCAGGTCGCCCGCTCGGTATTCGCGGCATAGTCGGCGTTCTCGCTGAGTGCCACCTCGTCCTCGCCCGCGTCGGTCAGCACCATGAACTCGTGCGAGGCATCGCCGCCGATCGGTCCGCTCTCCGCCTCGACCGCCACATAGGGCAGACCGCAGCGGGCAAACACCCGGCAGTAGGCGTCGTACATCTTCTGATAACCGGAATCCAGGCTCTCCAAGCCATCATGGAAGCTGTAGGCATCCTTCATCAGAAACTCGCGCGTCCGCAATACGCCCGACTTCGGCCGCGCCTCGCCGCGAAATTTCACCTGAATCTGGTACAGGTTGATCGGCAACTGCTTGTAGCTGTTCAGATAGGCCCGGGCAATCTCGGTGATCACCTCTTCGTGCGTCGGCCCGAGGACCGTCTGCGACCGCCAGTCGCCCGGCGGTCCGGCCAGACGGAGAAGCACATCGCCCATCGCCGCCGTTCGGCCTGTCTGCTCCCACAGTTCGACCGGATGCAGCACCGGCATGTGCAGTTCGATCGCCCCGGCCCGGTTCATCTCCTCTCGGACGATCCGTTCGACCTTGCGCAACACCCGCCAGCCCAGTGGCAGATAGGAGTAGGTGCCCGCCGCCAATTGGCGAATCATGCCGCTCCGCAGCATCAACCGATGCGAAGGCGCGGTCGCATCCTTGGGCGTCTCTTTCGTGGTGGGAATCAGAAATTGCGACCAGCGCATCGTGGCAGTTCCTCGAACATGGATTTCGGCAAAATGTCAGGAACCCCCCATTAGGCCATGCATCGGGTCGAATTGCAAGGCCATCGACTACTGATCCAAACCAC
>CAYXGR010000458.1:0-2883 GCA_964464525.1 uncultured Planctomycetaceae bacterium | reverse complement strand
CCCCATCAGAAGAAGATCATCGATCGCTACTACGACAATCGCGACGGGATCATGCTCGACAAGCTCTCGGAACTTGTGACCGAGCTTTACCTCGCCGACACCGACAAGAAGCGCGACCGGCTGTGGATCCGTGTCGAGACCGCGATGAACAACCTGAAAATCAAGGCCACCCTCGCCGCCCACATCCTCAACCGCCGCGACCCCGCGATCCTCGCCGCGCATGTGAAGGACTGGCTGAAAGATCCACCCACCGCGTCTGATTCAGCGAACGGCTGACCCCGGAGGGGTCACGGGTTGTAGCTGCGGGTGGAGTTCCGGCACAGCCGGGACGTAACCCGTGGAATGCGAGTCCTCCCTATCTTTCTCGCCCCGGCAGGGGTGAAGGAGGCCGGATACCCCGCACATATTCGCTTGATCAAGTCGCGTTCATCCGCCCGTCCTGCCAAATCGTCAATCGCCGATCCCCTACACCGAAATTTCGTCCCCCTCCTCGCCGACTTCTCCATAGGGCGGCAGCGTCTTGATCTTCTTCGCCGGCACGCCGCCCCAGACCTCGTTTTCGCCGATGATCGTGTCCGACCGGACGACCGCGCCGCCGAGGATGACCGCTCCGCGGCCGATGCGACAGCCATTGTAGATGATGGCGTTGCCCCCGATGATCACGTCGTCTTCTATCACCGTCTTTTTGATGATCACGATCTCTCGGCCCTGCGCGTGGCCGGCGATGATCGCCCCGAGGCCGAAGACCACGTTCCGGCCGACCTCGATCATGTGCGGATCGATGAACATCGGATCAGTCACATAGCACGACCGGCTGCGCGGCCCGAAGATCGGCCCCATCAGCCAACACAGCGGCGGCAGGTTCGCGACATGGAAGACGAGGAAGCCGGGAAAAGGCGCCTCGTAGCGGGCCTTCGTCAGCGTGGCGATCAGGCACGACCAGACAAGTTGCCGATCGATCGGCTTACCGGGGGCGACGCTGTACCGGCCCTCCCGGGGTTGCGGAATCGGAAATCGCAGCACGACCAGCAGCGCGACGTAAAAGGTGTTGAAGAGGAGGACCAACGTCGCACCGGCGACGGCCCAGTCCAATGCCGTCCGCCAGTCGGCCCCAACGATGCCGCGCTCCGGCCAGCCGCCCAGTACCGTCAGCGCCGTAAGCGAACCCGCCATCGCACCGGTCCAAATCAGCAGCCGGACAAACGTATCCAGCACCAGAAAGCCACGCAGACCGTGCTTGGGATCCTGAAGCATCGCGTTGTGATCATTCATACTGTCTGCGTCCTCATTGTTGCGATTATATCCGAGCCCCGAGCGCAAGCGAGCGGGTCTCGCGTCCACGTCAAAATCGGCGATGATAATGCCGGCTTCAGCCGGTCAGCCTTTCGTTTGCCACCGACTTCAGTCGGTGGTAGGCGCCATTTTCAATTCCCCGCAGCCGGCTTCAGCCGGGCTTTCAAGACTCGACCCCCACGAGTTGTCGATGACCCGCCCAAGCTGTCATACTCCCGCGCATCTCCAATCGACAACCCCTCTGTTGACGCCCCCGCCCGAGTGCGAGACGATGGATTGCACAATGGCGGGATCAATCCCAACACGACGCCCCCAGCACAACCCGCGAGGATTGCCATGAACGTGCTCATCGCCGACAAGTTTGAAGAGTCCGGTCTTCGTGCCCTCCGCACCGCCGGTTGCGAGATCACCTACGACGCCGCCCTGAAAGACGACACCCTCCGCGACGCCATCGCCAAAACCCGCTGTTCGATCCTGATCGTCCGCAGCACCCGCGTCACTTCCGAGATGATCCGCGCGTCCGGCGATCTCAGCCTGATCATCCGCGCCGGCGCGGGTTACAACACGATCGACGTCGCCGCCGCCTCCGCGCGAAGCGTCGCCGTCGCCAACTGCCCGGGCAAAAACGCCGTCGCAGTCGCCGAACTCACCTTCGCGCTCATCCTCGCGCTGGACCGCCGCGTCGTGGACAACACGGACGACCTCCGGGCCGGTCGCTGGAACAAGAAGGAGTATTCGAAGGCACTCGGACTGAAGGGCCGAACGCTCGGGGTGGTCGGCGTCGGTCAGATCGGCGCCGCCGTCATCCGACGGGCGCTGGCGTTCGAGATGAAGGTCGCTGCCTATAGCCGTTCCCTGACGCCCGAGCAGGCCGCCGATCTGGAGATCGAATACTGCGAAAGCCCCGGCGATGTCGCCGAGCGCTCCGACATCCTCAGCATTCATCTCGCGGCCACGCCCGAGACGAAGGGGATCATCAACGCCGGCGTGCTCGGTCGGCTTGGCCCCGGCAGCATGGTGATCAACACATCGCGGGCCGACGTCCTCGATTACGACGCACTCAAGACGGCCGTCAAGGAACACAATCTTCGCGTCGGCCTCGATGTCTATCCCGGAGAGCCGGCGACCGGCAAGGCCGACTTCACCGCCGACATCGTCAAGGCCGGAGGCATCATCTACGGAACCCACCATATCGGGGCCTCGACGGATCAGGCCCAATCGGCCATCGCCGGCGAGGCCGTCCGCATCGCCACCACCTATGCAACAACCGGCGAGGTGCACAATTGCGTCAATATCCAGACGAAATCGCCGGCCAAGGCCCAGATGATCGTCCGCCACTTCAACAAGGTTGGCGTTCTATCCGGCGTGCTCGACGAGATCAGCCATGCGGGAATTAATGTCGAGGAGATGTCCAACACGATGTACGAGGGTCGCGAATGTGCTGTCGCCGCCATTCTGCTGGACAACCGACCGGCCGAGACCGTCGTCGCCCGCATCGCCGAAAAAAAGGACAAGATCATCAAAGTAGAGGTCAAGCCCATTGAGTGACACCCGAACAATCCGCTCGGTGCCACTGCTTCAAGCAGTGCA
>CAYXGR010000457.1:0-2889 GCA_964464525.1 uncultured Planctomycetaceae bacterium | reverse complement strand
AGCAGTGGCACACAGGTTGGACGAATTCGTGATGCGGGGATGAACTTGGTGGTGACGCATGCCGCATGGACTGGGAGTCCGAGGCTCTTCTGGAATCGCACTGCTTGAAGCAGTGGCACACTTGTTCTTGATTTGATTCGCACCGGTTGGAGAACGGTACCGCAGATTCTCCTGAACTGTCATGGTCCTCTTTCGGCCATGGTCGTCTTTCGGCAGGATCTATAACAGTCCAGGTGGATTATCGGATCCCATCGCGCCGGGGTTGAGGCGTCACAAAGCCCGTCTGAAGCCGACTGAGGGGAGTTGTGGATGGCATCCCCCACCGACTGAAGTCGGTGGCAAACAACAAAGCTACCGGCTGAAGCCGGTATGAGAATCTGCTGATTCAATCATGGACTCGGGGGCGTTCGAGAAACGGGCGATTGTATTGACTGTCCCCTGCTGGCCGGGTAGAGTAGAGTAGTCAGGAGCATCATCGCCGTCCACGGCGGTTCCGCGGCCGATTCTACTGCCAGTGGGGGCGTATTTCTCCCCCGCTACGGCAGCCCACCCCGGCCCATTCGCTCTGTATTGTCATCACCGGACGGAGATGAAGGCAATGCGATGGTGTGTACCCATCCCATACCGGACTTGCTGGTGCCCGACGGATTACCGTCACGGTCGATGTTGACACTATCCGGAGAAGATCATGGCTTCGAAGCTACCCGTCTGGGGGATTGATGTTGGGCAGTGTTCGCTCAAGGCGATCAAGCTCCAATCATCCGGCGACAAGGTCGAACTGCAAGGCTTCGATCTGGTCGAGCACGATCAAATCCTGTCTCAGGCAGAGGCGGATTCGACCTCGATCATGACCCAAGCCATCGAGACCTTTGCCTCTCGAAACGACATCAGCAACGCCCGTATCGTCGTCTCGGTGCCGGGTCAACAGACGTTGACGCGGTTCACGAAGATGCCGCCGGTCGAACCGAAGAAGATCCCGGACATGGTTCAGTATGAGGCCAGCCAGCAGATTCCGTTCGACATGGACGAGGTGGTCTGGGACTATCAGATCTTCACCGAGGGTGAGACGGCCGAGGTCGAGGTTGGCATCTTCGCGATTCGCAAGGAATTGATCCGCAATTATCTCTCGATCTTCACGCAGTTGGGCGTCGAGCCTTCGATCGTTCAGACCGGGCCGATGGCCTCTTACAACACGATGCGCTACGAGATCAGCCTTGCTGAGGGGGAGGCGGCGATCCTCCTCGACATGGGGGCGTTGGCGACCGATCTCATCGTCGTCGAGGGATCCCGCATCTGGTCTCGACCGATCCCGATCGGGGGCAACAAGTTTACCGAGGCCCTGGTCTCGGCTTTCAAGGTGCCGTTCAAAAAGGCGGAACGTCTGAAGCGCAACGCGGGCGCGTCGAAGTATGCCCGTCAGATCTTTCAGGCGATGCGACCGGTCTTTGCCGATCTGGTGTCGGAGGTTCAGCGATCGATCGGGTTTTACACGTCGACGCACCGGGATGCGAACATCACGCGTGTGATCGGGATGGGTAACGCGTTCAAGCTGCCGGGTCTCCAGAAATTCCTGCACCAGAATCTTCAGATGAAGGTCGACAAACTGAGTGAGTTCACGCATCTGATCGAGACCGGCATCTCGAAAAAGGCCGAGTTCGACGAGAACAGCATGAGCCTGGCGGTCGCCTACGGCCTGGCGCTTCAGGGCTTGGAACTGTCAGCGGTCAATTCGAACCTGCTGCCTGTGGAGGTTCGACGGACGCTGTTGTGGGGCAAGAAGCGTCCGTGGTTTGCCGCGTCTGCTGCGTGTCTGGCCATGGCGTCTGGGCTTCTCTGGTTCGGCAGCGTGATGGCCAAGGGGAGCCTGTCGGAAGGGCTGGGTGGAATGGCACCGAACCTGATCACCCCGACGCGCTACCCCACCGCCGAGGCGGCGATGGGTGCGATCAATGCGACTGGTGTATCGAATCCCATCAAGCGGGCTGCGGACGTGGCGGGTGCCGCGAAGAAGCTGAAACAGGAATTCAACTCGGCCAAGAAGACCAACGGCGATGAGGCGACGCTGAACAAGCTGGCCAAGTTTCCGGCGAATAATGTCTATATTCCGCGGATTCTGGACGTGATTCATCGGTCCTTCGCAGAGGCCTCTCCCAGCGAGTTGAAGGAAGTGAAGACCGGAGACGACTATGTGCGTCTGGCCGCATCTCTGCCGCGCGATCAGCGCAAGGAGATCTGGATCGAAAACATGCAGGTCCGCTTCGGAGATGATCCGGGCCGTGCATTTCAGAAAGATAACAGCGTGGTTGTCAAGCGGGGCAAGCCGGGCTGGGCGGTGCAGATCATGGGGATGACGACGGAGCGCACACCGGCCAAGTGGCTCGAGGATAATCTCATCCATGCGATGCTGGAACTCGGTCGAGAACCCGATCGCGGTCTCTATTTCGACACGGTGAAACTGGGGAAGGTCAAGGAGCGGGGCAAGACGAAACTCAGCAATACCGGTCGGTCCACTGGTCGAGGCAATCGCGCGGGTGGGGATGATCGAGGGGGCGGTGGCCGTCGAGGTTCCGGCAGAGGTCGTCGAGGTGCCGGCGGTGGCAGACGGGGTGGGCGTCCCCCGGATGGACCTGCTGGCGGCGGATTTTCGCTTCCGGGTGGAGGCAGTCCTGGTGGTGATCGTGGTTCTCCACGGTCGTCCGGGGGCGGGTCAACGGCCGGGGCTCGAAGCAAGTGGCGTGAAAAATTCGCTTCCCGAGATCCGTTGACGATGGAGATGACGGACAAGGACTTCAGCTTCGTTCTCGAAGTCGTGATCCGCAAGCTGGACACACCGAAAAAGCTGATCCCTGAAGTGTACCAGGAGAAGAAAGAAGACAAAGAGAAGGCTGA
>CAYXGR010000456.1:0-2905 GCA_964464525.1 uncultured Planctomycetaceae bacterium | reverse complement strand
CTGCAAGTCCACACCCACCACTCCCTTACGGTCGCGGCTCTGATTCCGGGAGGATGCCGATCTGGAGGGATGTGGGGTGCCTGGTTGACCGGTAAACCCGCTGGATCGCCTTGATGAAGTTTTTTTCCTCCGCTAAAAATACGTTGTCTACATATTGGTGCGGATTGCGGTCGACGAGCGGGAACCAGGTGCTCTGTATCTGGACCATGATCCGATGCCCTTCCTGGAAGGTGTGCAGCACGTCCTGGAGTTGCAGGACCACGTGGGTTGGCTCATCGGACTTGAACGGTTCGGGAAACGACGGGCTGTTTCGGAAACGGCCCCGTATCACTTCGCTGCGAACCATCATCTGATAGTTGCCCATTGTTCGGCCCGGCGGCGGATCCACCGGATCCTCCGCGTCGGACGGGAAAACGTCGACCAGCTTCACGATCCAGTCGGAGGCGGTGCCCGAGGTCGAGACCCACAGGTCGGCGGTGATCGGCCCGGCGAGGGTGACGTTTGATTCCAATACGTCCGTCTGAAAAACGCACACGTCCGGGCGGTGGGCGGCGAATCGCTGATCGTCGGTCATGTAGGCGGCGGTCATGCCGGTGGCGATCTCCTCGGTGAAGGGCACCGGACGGTCCGGATCGCTGACGAATTCTTCGAAGACCTCGTTTTTCTCGATGGGTGGATCGAATCGGAGGTATCCGGCTTCCCTGGCGTAGAGGTGCGCTTCTTCGACCTCTTTCGGAGGCCAGTTGTCGAAGCGGCGCCATTGATTGACGCCCGTCTCGAAGACGAAGGCCTCGGGCAAATCGATCACACCCTTGTCCTTGAGATAATGGATGAAGAACGGCAGCTCGATGGATTTTCGGTAGAAGTAGGAGGTCTTGGCGCCGAAGTCGATGTTGCCCAGCCTGTTGCCGTCAGATCGGCTCCAGCCGCCGTGTCGCCAGGGGCCCATGACGAGAATGTTGAAGATGTCGGGGTTGTTCCGTTCGACGGCGCGGTAGATCTGAAGCGCCCCGTAGAGGTCTTCGGCGTCGAACCATCCGCCGACCGTCATGACCGCGGGGGCGACGTGCTTCAGGTGGGGGAGGAGATTCCGGCTTTGCCAGAATGCGTCGTAGTTGGAATGCTCGACGATCATGTTCCAGAAGTCGATCTCGCCGTAAAAGTGTCGGAGGTTGGCGTTTTTGAGTGGGCCGAGGTCCATGAAAAACTGGTACCCGTCGGGGGTTTCGTGATCGAAACGCTCGCCCCATTCGGTCGTCAGCTCGGGGCGGGGCCGTCCGAAGAAGGCCAGAAAGTTGAAGGCGTGAGGGAGGAAGAAGGCACCGTGATGGTGAAAGTCGTCGTACCACCAGTCGGCGATGGGGGCCTGGGGCGAGACGGCGGCGAGGGCCGGATGGGCATCGATCATGCCGGCGGCGGCGTAGAAACCGGGATAGGAGATGCCCCACATGCCGACTTTTCCATTGTGGTTGGGGATGTTTTCCAGGAGCCATTCGATGGTGTCGTGGGTGTCGGTGCTTTCATCTATGTCCGTCTTTTTTGTCTTGACGTCCAGATGGGGACGCATGTTGACGAAGCGGCCCTCGGACATGAACCGACCGCGAACATCCTGATAGACGAAGATGAACTTCTCCCGGGCGAAGTCCATGTTGGGTCCGATCGTCTCTCGGATGTCGTTCTCCCCGTAGGGCCGGCAACTGTAGGGGGTGCGAAACATGAGGAAAGGATAGGTCTGAGTCGCGTCACGTGGCGCATAGACAGTCGTAGCAAGCAGGGCGCCGTCTCGCATCGGCACGCGGTACTCGGTCTTGGTGTAGTGAAGGCGGATGTAGGCCTCCGACGAACCGGCCTCCGACTGAGTGTCGACGAACTCGCTCGTCTGGATCGACGGCCCCGCCGGGGCGCAACCGATCGGCAATAACACTACGCACAAGAGGATCAACTGACAGGGTCGGGTTCGAAGGTTGTTCCAGAATCGGATCATTGAGACGTACTCCAGCTTGTTGACCGATCGGAGCCGGGGCGCCGACCGACCTCTCTTTTCTGCGCGACTCGCGGGGGATACCGTACCCGATTTGAGCGGATCGTGTCAGGTGCGGGGCGCATTGGGGTGCATGACAGTTTGGGCGGGCCAACCGGGTCCCCTCTCGCCGGGATCGCTTGGATTGAATGCTTATTCCCCACCCTTTTCTTTTGAGAAAGGATGGGGCACCCATGTAATTCAATCGCGTTGAGCCGATTCGCGGGAGCGGATATGATGAGCGGCACGACTAACCGCAGTGCCGGGTATTACTTCGGGGATAAGATTATGTTGATGGTTCCAACGGAACAACAGGTGGACCGGGAGCGCATTGCCGACGCGGTGCGCGAGATTCTGCTCGCCGTCGGTGAGGATCCCGATCGCGAAGGACTGCGTGAGACGCCCCGCCGCGTAGCGCGCATGTACGAAGAACTCTTCTCGGGGCTACAGGTCGATCCGCGATCGCTGCTCGAAACGGTCTTCACGGAGCGTTATGAGGAGATGGTCGTGTTGCGTGATATCTCGTTCAACTCGATGTGCGAGCATCACCTGATGCCGTTCGAGGGGAAGGCCCACATCGCGTATCTTCCGGACGGGAAGGTGGTCGGCCTGTCGAAATTGGCGCGTGTAGTGGATGCGTTTGCGCTGCGTCCGCAGGTTCAGGAACGCATGACCACCCAGATCGCCGATTTGCTCATGGAGGAGTTGACAGCACAGGGCGCGGCCGTGGTGTTGGAGGCCGTGCATACCTGTATGACCTGCCGGGGGGTAAAAAAGCCGGGGAGCGTGATGGTCACATCGGCGATCCGTGGTGTCTGTGCGACGAATCCGGCCACCCGGGCGGAGGCGATGGGCCTGCTCCACAAGTAGCGGTGGGGAAACGTC
>CAYXGR010000455.1:0-2918 GCA_964464525.1 uncultured Planctomycetaceae bacterium | reverse complement strand
AGGGATGCGCCCTTTCGGGGCGACCCACATATTCAGGTGTGGTGATGCACTGGCCGCAAGAGGCCGCCCTACGCGCTAACTGGCGCAAGAGTGGACTCGCCCTTCCCTACGGACAACCGGCATTCAGAAGGCATGTCACGAAGTTCGGAACGTCGTCCGTGTCGATGGCCATGTCCGGAACCGCTTCCAGATCGCCGGCACAGACCTCCACGGCCGTACCCCCGCCGTTGGCGAGAATATCGACGAATCGCTGGATGTCGCCTCCGTCGACGAATGTATCATCGTTGATGTCTCCGCTGGTGCAGGTGGTGGCCTGAGTGCAGACATCGCCGGTGATGATCATCGCATCGACGCCGCCCTCGACGATGCTCGACGGGCTGCCATCGTTCACCGTGAAACGAAGCACCATCGTCGCCGACACCGTGACACCCGCCGCGTCGAGATCGTGCTGAGTGATGTCCTGGTGTCGCCAGGTTTGTCCGCCGTTCGAATCGTGGCGTGCGATCTCCAGCCAGGGGCCCACTCCGCCATTGTTGTTGATCTCGACCGACATCACGTCGGCAAGGTTCTCGTTGCTGAGGCTGAGAAAATAATCGTAGCTGATCAGGGCGCCGGCGCGGGAGAGATCGAACACCGGCGAGTTCAGGCGGACCGCGCCTCCGACGGGATCGACGTCGGAATTGCCGGGATTGTTGCCGGTGACGTAGCAGTTACCGCTGCTGTCGGAATCGGAGATCGGACCCCACACCCACGTTGGATCGTTGATGGGAACGGCCCGTTCCCAGAAACCATCGGTTGCGCCGAGGATCTCGGTGGTCCATCCAGTGTCGGTCTCGAAGTTATCCTGGAATCGAATCGCCGACCCGGTGATGACGATCGACGTGTACACGTCGGTAGGCGCCGTAGCCGGATCGATGGCGGGGCCGCTCAGGGTGCCGTCGGCAGTAATATAGAACTCGGGCAAGTCCGGACAATTCGCGGGGGGAAGAGTCGCGGTGTATAGACCACCGCCCAGCGGCGTTAAAGGCGCGGTCAGGAACACACCGCCGTCGTAGCGATAGTTCAGGGTTTCGCTGCCGGGGACGATCGAATCGAGCACCGACGTGATCTGAACGTCGAAGGAGGTTGGCGATCCAGCGGTCATCGTAATCGGCGGGCCGGAGGGGAGGCTGATCGACAGGAAGGAGGATTCGAGGCTCAGCGTCCCGGTTCCCTGATCGCCATTGTTGCCGCCGCCGACTCGGATGAGATAGGTATTGCCCTGAGCAACAGAAACTTCGACGGTACTATGAAAGTTGGGATTGTTGCCGCAGGGATTGGCGGGATCGTCGTCGTTGCAGCCAAGGGTGATGAGATTGGCGCAGTCGCTGCCGCTATAGACGACGATATCCGTATCAAAGTCCGCGGAACCGCCATGTTGCTCGCAGGTGCTGACGCGCAGGGTGCCGGACTTGGCCGCGGTATAGGTGAACCACATATCGTGGAAGGTCTGGCCTCCGTCGCTGCCCTGGATACAAGATGGATCGGCGGGCCCGTCAGTGACGGCTTCAATGTTGGAAAATAAGGTGGCGCCATCATTGATGGGGATGGCATTGGCACAATCATCGTTGATCGGCGGAGACGGGCAAAGCGCCTCTCGGGCCGCGGCAAAGGCGGCCAAATCAATCCGCGTGGCGATGTTCGGACATGGGCAATGGGTGGCAATGCCGACGATCAGACCGCCGACCTGAAGCGAGGAGCCGGAGTTCCCCCCGCGAAGGTCGATGCTGAATGTATACAAATTGCCCTGAACACTCGATATGGGGCCGTTGGCGGTCTGCTGGGTCTGGCTGAGGGTGCAGGTATCATCAACACCGTAGCCGGTCAGGGTGGCGGTCTGTCCAGTTGAGGCGACGGTGGTGGAGATTTGTCGGAGAACCCCATAGCGTTCGAATGCGGTCTGGCCGACATTGTTGGTCCCCGTTGAAAAAACCGACCAGTCGTTCCCGACACCGCCGTTGATAAAGTCCGTCACGAGGACGGGAAACTGATCGGCGGCGGGCGGATTGACGATCCCGCAACCCGCCGTCGAATTGGGGACGTTGAATTGAACGACCATGCTGCCGCCGATGCAGTGACCGGCGGAGACCATGCAACTGCTGGCGTTGAAGATCGTGGCTGTGCATCCGGCGGGCAACAGGCGGGCGGTCCATGTTTGGTTGGACGGCATGCGATCATCGGTCCCGCAGATGCCGCATTGGCCGGGGCTTCCCCGCGGAAAGCCGAAGACAATCTCCGTTGCGATCTGATCGATGACCAGCCGATTCGTGGTCTGGGGCGCGGCGACCAACTCAACCAGCACCGCATCTCCGTTGAAATACGCCGTCGAGTTGCTCCACATGGCCAACGCAGCGGCGTCCAATTCCTGGACCTCGTTGTCCTGGAGAGAGGTGATTCGGATGAAACTGGTTCCCTCAAGCGATACGCCGGCGCCGAAAAAGACGCGCAACCAAGCGGCATTGCCGACCTGCACCTGATGTTGATAGATCGTGGCTGTTTGATCGACCGGATTGGAGATCGAACCGCTATCCTGAGTGTAGGCCTGGAATTCACCGACGGGCCAGTCAAGAGTCTGCTGGGCGATCGACGGCAGGGCCCATCCACACACAATCAGCGGTACGAGAACGCGATACAAACACATGGTAAAATTCCTTTGCAATGGGCCGGGGGTCGGATCAGGCCGAGTCTCGGTATGGCTCTATTGGAATGAGAACGCACCCACGACGAGGTATGTCTCTTGAAACACTCCCCCCCTGATTCGTGGCTCGCGTGTTCGTATGATAACAGGATGGGACGTGCCATGCCAGCCTTGCAGGGTGGAATAGGGGAAAAATAGGGGTATCCGGGGGATCAGACGAACAGCCGGCGGTGGGATTCGA
>CAYXGR010000454.1:0-2923 GCA_964464525.1 uncultured Planctomycetaceae bacterium | reverse complement strand
AATCCAGCATAGTCTCGGTTGCACCAGCCAGCAGCGGCCCGAAGAGTTGCGCGGAAGGGGGAAAAACGAGGCCGCACAGAAGCTTGAGATAGCCCAACGCCGTCACGATAAAAGCGGGAATCCAGAGCAAGAGCGTCCCCAGCCAGCCCCAGGATGCGAACCGGTCAAAGTGCCTGGCCGCGAGCGGAATGTTGGCCAGCCAGGCGGCGATCGAGACGCAGATAGACAACCGCACAGCTCGCATGAGACCGTACAGGATCAGACGCGGCAGGCTCGGGCCGCCTGCTTTGTCTTTTTCGGCGTAAGGGAACCTTCGTGGCGGGTGGAGGATGGCCAGTTTCCAACGTGGAAGGAAGGGAAAATAATAATCCATCCGCTCCCGGATCACGCCCGAGAGGTGCATCACCGCGAGGACGGCCACAAAGCTGAATTGAAACGCCGGCCGAAACAAATCGGCGGGATCGATGAGAAGGATGACGACGGCGGAAGCCGCCAACCAGTTGACAATCATCAATCGCCTCCGGATGGTGACGCCCGCGCATCCGATCAAACCGATGATCCCCGCCCGAAGGATCGAGGGCCGCGGCTCCGCGATCAAGACATACGAAACGATCAGAACGGCGAGGAAGACGGCAATCCCGCGATAGGGAACCCGAAACAGTTTCAGCACCGCCCAGCCGATGAAGGCCAGCCACCCGACATGCAGCCCGCTGGCCGCGAGAAAGTGGGCGTTACCCGTGCGGATGAACGCCTCGTTTGTCGCGCGATCGACCGCCCCTCGCTGGCCCAGAACCATCGCGGCAAGCACCCCGGCGGATTCGTCGTCCTCGGCGAATGCACGGTCGATCAGATAGCCGTTGAGCCGGTTTCTCAGCCGGTCACGCAGACCGCGCCAACCCCGGGATGCACTCCTTTCCAAGAGGATGACGGATGCGGCGTGGTCACACGACAGACCCACGCAGATCCCCTCGTCTCGAAGGCGTGCCCCCCAGTCGTAGGCCCCCGGATTTTGCGGTGCGCGCGGGCGATAAAGCCAACCCGTCAAACGAATGCGGTCTCCAGGTCCGATTGAATCCACCGGTTCCTTGACCGTCACCTTCATATGTCCGCATGTCTCGATAGGAGAGTCCGATCCGTCAACTTGTAAGGCTTCGATGAGAAATCGTGTCTTCGGCCGAGTGGGATAGGCACGGGGAATGTTCGCCTTCGGCCGCGTGATGCTTGGCTCCGTGAGCACACGGCCGCTGATCGTCGCGATGATCGGTTCGTCGCGGGTGAATGCGGCGATATGATCGGCAGGCAGTCGCCGCAGAGCGATGTCATGTCGCAACGCGCCGATGCCGGCGGCGGCGATGAGTATGGCGATAAACATTGCCCGGGGCCGGCGTGAGATACATCCGACACCGGTTCCAATAAAGACGATCAGGATATAGACCCAGATCGGAAACGGTGAAAAGAGGATCGCAAATTGCCTGTCTACAACGATCCCCGCGATGAAACCGATCGCGATGGGTAGCAGCGGCGCCGGTTTGTGAGCTGCGCGAGAGAATGGTTCTTTTCGTTCATTGTTACGGATGGGGAGCATCGGCGTCCCGCCGGTTGTTTCTTCTTTGTTCGGCGTCCCGCCGCCCGTTTTTTTGTTTCCCATGGGTGGCACGGTCTAACGACGCAGTCGTTAGGCCGTGCGGCCTGCAACCAACCACGGCCTTACCTGCGCCAAACCACATGAACAATCCCACGCCCAACCTTGCGCAGAATCATCCGTCGATCAACCCGCCGAAGGCGCGGTAGACGGCCAGAAACGCGAGTTGGGCGACTTGACCGGCGGCGTAGAGAGACTGGCGCGATTGCCCCCCGCTGCGCCACACGAAGGCAACGCTGATCGCGAAGGTGACGGCGAACACGATCACCCCGATGATGATCCCGATGAAGATGTTGCGGGAACGGCTACAGTAAATCGCCGTCAAGACCAGGGGAATCAAAGCGCTGAGAACCAGCCGGCTCGGGCGCATCGCTCGATTAACGGCACGTGTTTCAGCGTCCGCCGCGTGGGCGGTTCGACCGACGGTCCCCGCGAGAAGGATTCCCCAACGGCCCCAAATTGGCGCAAGCAGTAAAGGCCGAAAGATGGGTCGTGGGTACATATAATTGAAGTGATACCGCCAATCGTCCGGAGACGGCCACCACGCGCGAGAGTCGCGGATGCTGAGGATGAGAATAAACTGCGTCAAGACCGTCAAGCACAATACGAGTATGCCCACGGATGAGAGGGAGGATGTGCCGTCGCGTGCGGCGCGAGGTGGGTGATCCCCGGCCAGAACATGGCTCGTCCGTGCGAGGCCCATTACCATAAACCCGCCGGTGAGCAGACACTCGACCAGGACGACAGTGAGGCTGGGAACCAGCCGAAGGGAACCGGTCTCCCCAAAGAGCCGCCAGGAAAGCCTGAAACCCCCGGCCCAAATCAAACCGATGAGGAGCCCGATGGGGACAAGCCAGAGGGTGAAATCGGGAACCCGATCGCTGCGACGGCCGGTTGCCTGACCACCGATCGGAAACAGGAATCGAAGCGCGGCGATGAATCCGGTAGTGATCCCTGATAACCGCGTCCGCACGTCAGCGGTCAAGAGGGTTTCGCTGTCGTGGGTGGAGTCACTAGAGGGAGAACCGTTGGGGACGCCGTTGGGGGCACCGTTGGGGATGCCGTTGGGGATGCCGCATGAGGCATCGTCATGGAAATCGGTCTCAGACGGATCTCCGACGGTCGCATTCCGGGGATGATCCGGTGTCGGTTCGGATCGCGTGGAGTCGGTCGCCATCGCGGCGTCACCCATGAATTCGGAGGGGGTTAATTACGCTGCCAATCAGAGATTGGACCACGAACCCGCAAATATCGCAAATCCGAGCCCCGAGCGCAAGCGAG